>PAUV01000023.1 GCA_002712845.1 Rhodopirellula sp.
TAATGCCACCATTACCAATGCATGTGGCTACTGGGGTGCTTTGTTGTCGTCGTTGTTGCTGGATTCTTTAGGTGTTGCGTCAGCGATTGTGATTGGTGCTTTGGGTGGCGTGGCCACTGCGTTGATTTTGCGTGGCAATTTGAACGCACCCGTATTGAGGTCACTGGGGGGCACGATCATCGTCATTGCTGTTGCGACTGGTGGGGCAATGTTGCCGCTGCAGGCTTCAGGCCTGCCTGTGGTTGGCGGTGGTGGTTTTCTCGGTGCGATGACTTCGACTTGGCTGCTTGAACACTTTGCTCCTGCCGGAGCGTGGATCTTGACGTTGACCTTGTTTCTGGTCGGCACATTGATGACCAGTGACTACGCCTTGCTGTACGCCAGCAAGCGAATATTGAAGGAAGGTCACAAGGTTTCCAAGTCGGGATTGAAGCGAGCCGCGAATGCTTTGCCAGCGTCCCGACGTCGGCGTCCGTTCACTGATCTAGAGGAACCAATCAAGATCGACGGAGAAGGTGATGGCGAAAGTGATGCCAGTGCAGATAAATCCAGTGGAGATTCAAAGAAGGCTGATCGTGGTGAACCCACCATCAAGTTTCGCCAGCCCAAGAAAAAGTCAAAGGCAGATGATCACGAGGTGGAAGCCGCGGACGATGAGGATGTTGAGGAAGAATTTGTCGAAGATGGCTATGACGATGAGGACGCAGAAGATTGGGAGGATGCCGACGATGCTTCCGCTGAATCGAACGAGCGGGAACTGGCAATCGGAAATGAGAAGCTTACCGTTCGAAAAGATGAATCGCACAACCTTTCGCAGCCCAAAGTAAAGGTGCCGAAGCGAAAAAAGAAGTCCGATTCATCAGATAACATGTTCGAGGACATGAATGAATCGTTGCCCGGCGGTATGGAGGATTACCGTCTGCCAAGCATCGAACTGCTCGAACAAAGCGATGATGTTTGTTATGAAGAACAACTCCATGAAGTGCGTCGAAAAGCGCATGTGCTCGAGGAAACCTTCCGTGATTTCGGTTTCAATATTCGAGTGGTCGAAATCGAGACCGGGCCGGTCATCGCACAATATGAGATCGAACTTGAGGCCGGATTGCGGCTTAGCAAAATAACCGGACTTGCTGATGATCTTGCGATTGCTTTGCGTGTTCCGAGTGTGCGAATTGTGGCNCCNATTCCNGGTAAGAATACCGTTGGCATTGAGGTTCCGAATGAGACACGTCAGGCGGTNCGACTCCGCGATGTGATTGAGGAATCAGATACGCGATCAGCGAAGATGAACATTCCNGTGTTCCTCGGCAAAGATGTCTCCGGAAATCCGATGGTGGTCGATTTGGCAAAAATGCCTCACCTGCTCATCGCCGGTCGTACAGGTACAGGTAAGAGTGTCTGTCTCAACGCGATCATTACCTCGGTGCTGATGTGCTGCAGACCTGACGAGGTCCGGATGCTGATGATCGACCCCAAAATGGTTGAGCTAAGTGGTTATGGGCGGCTACCGCACCTGATGCATCCCGTGATCACTGATATGAAAAAGGCGGAAGCGATTCTCGCTTGGGCTGTTGANAAAATGGAGGAGCGATATTCCCTGTTGGCGAAAGTTGGCGTTCGCCACATCAACAGCTTNAATGATTTGGGACGCGAAGAAATCATGCGACGCCTCGAAATCGATGAGGCAGACGCTACCAGAGATGTGCCTGAAAAACTCCCGTTCATNGTCATTGTTGCCGACGAGATGGCTGATTTGATGATGACTGCGGGNAAGGATGTTGAGCAGCATATCATTCGACTTGCCCAGAAAAGNCGTGCCGTTGGAATTCACTTGATTCTNGCNACTCAAAAACCAACGGTTGATGTGATCACCGGTTTGATCAAAAGTAATCTGCCAGCCCGTCTCAGTTTCCAAGTTGCCAGTAAGACCGATAGCCGTGTGGTGCTNGATGAAAATGGAGCAGACAAGTTGCTAGGCAATGGCGATATGTTGTTCCTGTGGCCAGGTACCAGNACGTTGATTCGTGGTCAGGGTACCTTCCTTTCGGATGANGAAATTGACACNATCTGCGACCACTGCAGCAAAGGAGAACAGAACTTTGTTGGTGAGTTGATGGAACTGAAGGTCGAACAGGAAGGAGACGGGGCAGATGGCACGTCGATGGAGCAGATCAAGAAACGGGATGAACTTTATGACAGTGCTATCGAAGTGGTCATTCGAGAAGGTCGCGGATCATGCTCGTTGCTGCANCGTTGTTTGGGGATCGGTTATGGACGTGCCGCGAAGCTGATTGACTTCATGGCCGAAGACGGAATCGTGGGTGACTACAACGGAAGCAAGGCGAGAGAAGTTGTCATGACCATGGCTCAATGGCAGGCAATGCAAGGCCTTGAGGTTGAAGAGGACGACGAGGTTGAGGAGGCCAACACCAGCCAAATCCAGAGGACGGAAAAAGTCGCCGACGAAGACCACGCCGACGAAGATGAAGACGAGGAAGAGTACGAAGAAGACGAGGAAACTGAAGACGAGGAAACTGAAGACGGGCAAGTTGATTCCGAGTACAGCGAAGATGAGTACGAGGAAGAAGAGGACGAGGAAGAGTACGAAGATTGCGAATAAAAGTGTGTGCAAAGTGTCTTTCCGCCGGAAACCTCGGCGATGGCTTGCTTGTAACCATGCACTCACGCTGCTATACCGATCTCTTCTGCTGATACATCGGTACCGTTTCACAACGTCTCGCAGTGGTCGTTTCCTCCATGCCCGCACCAGATCAAATCAACCCTACGCCAGGTTCCATTGCTGCGATTCTGCCGGCGGCTGGTAGTGGACAACGGTTCGGTGCTGCCAGTAATAAATTATTTGCAGAGCTTGCTGGAAAACCTCTCTGGTTTCACTCTGCATCGCGATTGGCGGAATCCGAAGCTGTGGGACGTATTGTGTTGGTGGTTTCGCAAGCTGACGACGGAGTGTTCCGAAAACGCTACGCGGCAATGGTTGAGCAGTTGGGGATCGAATTGGTTCTCGGCGGCAGCGAACGCACTGACAGTGTGCAAGCGGGGCTCGATCATCTGGCTGATGATTCCACTGTTCAATGGGTTGCGATTCATGATGCTGCTCGCCCGTTGATTCGTCAAAATGACATGGTTGCTGTTTTCACTNCTGCCCAGCGGACTGGTGCTGCGATCCTTGCGACACCCGTGCCGGGTACCGTGAAACGCGGGNAATTGGAAACTGGNGGTAGTCAAACGGTGGATCGTCGNGAATTGTGGCTTGCACTCACACCGCAGGTTTTTCGCATCGGGTTGTTGAANCAGGCCTATCAGAAGCACAATGGACGCCCTGCAACAGANGACGCGCANCTGGTCGAAAGAATTGGGCACGATGTCACCTTGGTGCACGGCTCTGCAGATAACCTGAAAATTACTTACCCCGAAGATTTGTCAGTGGCCGAGGCGATCCTTGCCACTCAGCTCCATCAATCCGAATAAAACAATGCCCGAACAGAATTTGCTGGAAGAATTGAATTGGCGTGGTTTGATCCACCAGTGCACCGACGATGATGGATTGGCAAAATTACTTGCCAGTGCTCCACAAACTGTCTATATCGGATTCGATCCTACTGCAGACTCCCTGCATGTTGGCAGTATGATGCAGTTGATGATGTTGAGGCGGTTTCAAAAAGCTGGCCACCGTCCCATTGCCCTCGTCGGTGGCGCGACAGGAATGATTGGCGANCCCAGCGGAAAAAGCGAAGAACGTAATCTGCTGTCCGCCGAGCAATTGCAAAAGAATGTTGATGGCGTTGCAGCGCAGATGCGNCGATTTCTTGACTTCGGAGATGATGAATCNGATGGGGGTGGAGAATCATCCAANCANGCAATTTTGTTGAATAACTTTGAGTGGATGCGGGGTTACTCTTACCTTGAATTCCTTCGGGACGTTGGCAAAAGCTTTCCTGTTGGGGCCATGATGGGAAAGGAGTCAGTTCGGTCACGCCTTGAGAGTGAAGCTGGGCTGAGCTACACAGAGTTCAGCTACATGCTTTTGCAAGCCTATGACTTTGTGCATCTGTCACGCGAGCATGGCTGTCTGATTCAAGCGGGTGGTAGCGACCAGTGGGGAAACATTACCGCCGGGATTGATCTTGGACGGAGAATGTTNGGGCAGCAACTGTTCGGAATTACAGCGCCATTATTGACCACCAGCGATGGTCGGAAGATGGGTAAGACTGAGAGTGGAGCGATCTGGTTGGATGCCTCACGCACCAGTCCCTACCAGTTTTATCAATATTGGCGAAATGTTGATGATGCAGACGTGATGCGATGCATTGCCTACTTGACCGAGATTGAGCGTGCTGAGTACGACGAACTGAAGGGTGCAACTGAGTCTGATCCGGGGCGTCGAACCGCGCAGAATCGCCTCGCTGAATGGCTGACAGAATTCGTTCATGGGCAGGAAGGGTTGGCGAATGCGTTAAGAGCATCCAAGATGCTCTTTGGCGGTGAAATTGGCGTTCAAACCGATGCCAGTCTCAGTGAAATTTTTGCCGATGTGCCCAGCCAGGAAGTGANACGCGACGTGCTGGAGGGTGAAGGCTACTGGATTGTTCAGGCGCTGCAGGACGCGAAGTTGGCCAACAGTGGTGGCGAGGCCCGACGAGCAGTCAAGGAAGGCGGTGTTTACGTGAATAACATTCGNGCGACTGACGAAAAGCAACGACTGACTTCGGCTGACCTTGCAAGTGAAACGGTAATGGTCGTCCGAAAAGGAAAGAAGAANTANGCNCTGTTGCGTTTCGTTTGACACAACTGAAGCAAGTGTTGCAACTTGATTTNCTGCATGCTGTGTTTCAACTGGTTGTTATCGCAGCAGGGTTTCTCGGCAGACGTCCACGATTGTGTNTTCAGAANCAAGGTGAAACGTGGGAATTCTGGCAGCNATCAGTGGTCCAGCGATATCTGAGTAGTCGTTGATGTCGTGAGTGTTGACGATCGCCGCGACTGCCCTGCCCCGTCNTTGTAAATCAAGCATCGCGCCCATGGATTCCGCGGAGCATTGCTGCAGAAGTACTAGCAGTGTTGTGTCTGCTGAAAGTTGTGATTCACATTCCACAAGTAATTCTGCAAGAGTCAGGCCATCAGAACGCTCCAGTCGNGCTAGGGTTCGTACCATTTGCTTGAAGTGGGTAGGGCCACGTTCAGGGGGCATGATGACCGGACTGAGTCGATCGTTTTCATCACGCATGGATGCCGAAGANTGTGCNTCCCCTCGGACACGGTGGTCGCCGACCCAACCTTCCAGACGAATGCGATCCGCCGCATCGCGACCGTTCGTTGCCAACCCAACTGGCTCATTCACATCATGGAGTGAATTGGCAATTGATGCTGCTGCCGTGATGGCAAGATCACATCTCATTGGCTCGTGTTTTTCAGGATTGCTGGTCGCGTGCAGATCGAGAATGAGAGTGGCACCTACGATCGATGAAGGTTCATAAATTTTGCTGTGCAATGTTCCGGTTCGGGCTGTCGCTGCCCAGTGGACACTACGCATCGGGTCGCCGGGTTGCCATTGACGAATTCCGCGCAGACGAGTGGGGTCATCCATGATGTTGTCACGCATGCGGATCTCACCAATAGGACGACGCGATCCAATTTCATAAGAATTCAGTGCCACAATGTTGGGAAGCACCGTGACGTACTGCGGTTGGGTACCAACTTGATAGCGACGGTACATGCCCATCAGGTCGCCTGTTTCCATCACCGTTGGGCCGATCTGAAAGTAGCCTCGTCGGTTGCACTTGATTTCATAGTTGAGCGAGCATGTTTTGCCAGCACCGATCAAAAAAACTTGAACCCGTTCCCCTTCGACTTGCAGGGTTGGTGGATTGAAAAGGGTAGCCCAAGCGGGAAGCAGGTCTTCGACCAGTAGCCACAGGACTGGTAGCCGACTTTGATTGGTTAGTTTGACTTCGACCGCTAGACGCGACCCAATTTTCACTTCCTGATCGCCGTGGGCGCGAGTCGCAACGGTCGAACGCGACCATGTGTTGGCGAGAAAAAAATTCACCAACAGCAAAATGCCGGCGGCGATCGCTGCGATGATCCACAACGCAGCACCCGAAATCATTCCTGCCAGTAGCAGGCCACTTATGCCAGCCAGAATTGCAAGTCGGGGCGTAGATGCAGGCCCGCTCTTCGGATCATCCATGCGTCACGAAGCTTCGATGGTGGGAACAGCAATTTCGCCAACAATGTCCTCGATCACTTTCTCGCCGGTGATCTTGCGAAGCCGACTTTCGGGACGAACGATCAGGCGGTGATTCATGACAGGCGCGATGATTTTTTTGATGTCATCCGGAAGCACATAATCGCGACCGCGAATCGCAGCCATGGCTTGCGAGCATCGGAAGAGCGCAATCGTTGCTCTCGGACTTCCACCCAATGCGAGGTCAGCATGTTGTCGCGTTTGTGAAATGATTTGCAGCAGGTATTCACGAACGCGTGGATCAACGTGGACCATTCGGATGACTTGCTGAGCAGCTACCACTTCGTTGGCCTCGGCGACTGGTTTGAGCCGATCGACGGGATGAGAGTGCTGCAGCAATTCGAGCATCCTCAACTCTTCCTGCATGGANGGGTATCCNAGNCTGAAACGCATCATGAANCGGTCAAGTTGAGCTTCCGGAAGCGGAAATGTCCCNTCATGATCCACAGGGTTCTGCGTTGCGATGACCACAAATGGCGGCTGCAGGGTATGCGTGTTGCCATCTACGGTGACACGCGCCTCGGCCATCGCTTCCAAGAGGGAAGCCTGNGTTCGGGGAGTCGCGCGGTTAATTTCATCNGCCAANAGAATTTGTGTGAACACGGGNCCCGGTCGGAACTCGAATTGTGATTTCTTCTGATTGAAAATCGAGGTTCCNGTCACATCGGTCGGTANCAAGTCGGGTGTGCATTGGACTCTTTTGAACTTGCAGCCGACACTTTTTGCTAGAGCTCGGGCAAGCATTGTCTTCGCGACCCCGGGGACATCTTCAAGCAAAATGTGCCCGCCGCTGAACCAAGTTACCAGTGANANAACCAATTGCTTGCGTTTTCCAACAATTGCTTGCTCAANATTTCCNATGATTCGNTTCGATAATTCACCCACGTCAGCCGTGGTTTTGATTNCCGGAGAAGTTGCGGNAATNCCACTTTTTACNGCTTTTTTNNCCGGTTTTGTGNCTGGNTCGGTTCCCGNNCGNNGNTTTGGGTCGGTTGGATCAGCGTTGGGGGCACTCATCTCGTTTCCGTAACGTTATCAAGTTCTTGTGGTGAATAATGTCGCGATAGCAGTTATCATCATACTGTTGAACTCACCTGTCGTCGCGATGCAATCGTGATCGCAGATCAATCTGTCGCTGATGATGACTCCATGATGGATGTACCGAACCTGCTTGTGACGGATGACGATAAGGCTTTTCGCAAGGTTGTGTGCGAAGGGCTGCAGCGACGTGGTTTTCGTGTAATTGAGGCCTGCGACGGGCGTGAAGCATTGGATCTCATCGAAAGTTCACGGGTTCATGTTGCGGTTGTTGACGTTCACATGCCAAACGTCACTGGTTTGGACGTCATTCGGCATCTGCATGAACGTCCTTCGAGTTTGCCGTGCGTTCTGATGAGCGCGGAGTTGAACGATGAGATTCGTCAGGAGGCCGAACGAATGTGCGTTTACGATGTGCTAAGTAAGCCCCTGAGACTGTCGCAGTTGACTTCCGTTGTTTCTCATGCGCTAAATGATTACTACGGCTGGCAGCCTCCCAAAGCGGGGTGATCGTGCTGTGTTGCCGGTGGGTTCGCATGCAATAGAGATCGAAACTCTACGGAATGGTCGCTGATTCAAATTGCCCAGCATGCATCCGGTCACAGGCTCTTTTCTCTTGGTGACTGGCGTAACAGCACGAGTGACTTTCATTCTTGCCGTGGTTTTTGCTGCGAATTGATTCCCTGTAAACGTCATCTCGTCGCAGTTACAATACCCACCAAGTAAAATTTGACCATTACTGCGAAAGACGATTCATGAAAACATTCTTTGCGACTCTCTGTGGGCTCTTGTTGCTCGTTACGCCAGCCCAAGCAGTAGAGAAAACAAACGCTAAGAAACCAAACATTGTGATGATTCTTGCGGATGACTGCACGCATAATGACCTGCCAATGTACGGAGGGCAGAACGCTCGGACACCCAATCTCGAGCAACTCGCCACTGAGGGGCTTGTTTTCAATCGGGCCTATCTTGCGGAGGCGATGTGCCAGCCATGTCGGGCTGAGCTGTATTCAGGTTTGTACCCGATGCGGAATGGTTGTGCGTGGAACCACTCTTCCTCTCTGCCAGAGACATTAAGCATGCCACACTACCTCGGAGCACTTGGGTACCGAGTGGGACTGGCTGGTAAGGTGCATGTGCTTCCCAAGCAGGCGTTTCCTTTTGAACGTGTTTCCGGGTTTGACGCGAGTTGTGTCAGGAACCCCACCAAAGCACATGAGCTTTCCGCGGTCAACGAGTTCATGCAGCGTGACAAGCGGCAACCTTTTTGTCTCGTGGTTGCTTTGGTGGAACCCCATGTGCCATGGGTTATGGGTGATGCTTCGGCCTATCCACCAGCAGGGCTGAAGTTACCTCCCAATATGGCTGACACTAAATTGACTCGTGAAGCGTTCTCTCGCTATCTCGCTGAAATCACTTATATGGATTCACAGGTGGGAGAATTGTTGAATGCATTGGAGGATGCAGGCGAAGCTGATAACACATTGGTTCTGTTTTCGTCGGAACAGGGATCTCAATTCCCAGGCAATAAGTGGACTAACTGGGATACCGGAGTCCATACGGCATTGATTGCCCGTTGGCCGGGAATGGTTCCTGTAGGTGTGCGAACTGATGCGATGGTTCAATTCGCGGATGTCCTGCCGACATTGCTGGATGTTGCCGGAAGCACCGAAGAGCACTCAACTGCTTTTGATGGGCGTAGCTTCATTGATGTTTTGAAGGGTAAGTCATCACAGCACCGGAAATTTGTCTATGGAGTTCATAACAACGTACCGGAAGGACCGCCCTACCCTATTCGCACCGTCAGTGATGGTACCTATCGGTATGTCAGAAATTTACTGCATGGAAATCTATATATCGAAAAACACTTGATGGGCGTCCGTGGTGACGGCTTGTTGAACAACCCGTATTGGCAAACTTGGGTTTGGGATTCTTGGGAGTCTCCGGAAACTTACAATTTGGTGCAACGCTACATGAACCGACCGGCAGAGGCGCTTTATCACACTGCTACCGATCCCTATGAGTTAAAGAATCTTATTGGAACCGATAGTGTTAAGGGGACACTCAAGACCCTTTCACGTGAGCTTGATCGGTGGTTGGTCAGTCAAGGTGATCCTGGCATCGAACAGGATACGCCTGAGAGTCATCGGGCTGCTAAGCGGGGGGAGCATCGTTTTCGTGCTCCCGTGGTGGACAAATGAATCAATCAAACGCTGTCACTGCAGGCAGGATTGCGTGTTTGTTCTGCTCCCCTACCCTTCTTCTGATCGGTATCTCGATTGTGTTCTTTTCTTCGCCTGCAAATACATCGGCTGAACTGCCAGACTCGAATCAGGTTCTACGGAAAATTGTATTTGGTTCCTGCATCAAGCAGGATTTGCCAACTCCTATCTTTTACACCATGGCAGGCGAATTCCCTGACCTCATTCTGTTTCTCGGAGATAATATCTATGCCGACACGGAAGATATGACTGAGATGCGAGCGAAGTATGATCGTCTCGAGGCTAATGCCGATTTCCGTCGTTTGCGATCAGAATTTCCGATCATGGCAACGTGGGATGACCATGATTTTGGAGTCAACGATGGTGGAGCAGACTTTCCCCAACGCGAAGCATCTGAGCAAGAGTTCATGCGTTTCTGGGATGTACCCTCTCAGTCACCCATTCGCACTCGCCGTGGTGTTTATGACGCCAGGATATTTGGTCCTGAGGGGCAGCGTGTTCAGGTGATCATGCTCGATACGAGGTATTTTCGATCTCCCCTGAAGAAAGGTGAGAAACGAGTTGGCGGTCCCTACGTGTCCGACGATTCCCCTACCAAAACCATGTTGGGTGAAGCTCAGTGGACATGGCTTCAACAGGAACTCGAAAAACCTGCCGAAGTACGTTTGATTGGTACAAGTATCCAGTTGCTCCCTGAAGCAGGGGGGCAAGAAGCATGGGGTAACCTACCACGTGAACGCGAGAAATTCATTCGCCTCGTCAAGGAAACCAAGGCAGCTGGCGTGGTTCTTCTGAGTGGTGACCGTCATTGGGCCGAGTTGTCCTGTTGCCGTGAACAAGTGCCCTACCCTTTGTATGAAATGACGTCCAGCAGCTTTAACCAGATTCATCCGCGTGGCACACCCACTGAAAATCGATTTCGCGCCGATGAACGAACCTATCATCGCGAAAATTATGGGGTCGTGCGTATTGATTGGAGTCGTTCCATTCCAACCGTGACGCTGGAAGTGAAAGATATTGAAGGTGCTATTCGCATCGAAAAGAAGATNACNATNGGTGANTTNCAGNCNAATTAAGATCTTGCAGCCGAATTTNAATACNGAACCACACTACAGGACNAANGTGTCATNGTGCTTGTTACCGAACANAACAATCGTAGCAATCAGCATCANGCCTTGGTTTTTGCCNCAGTNGTGGCAGTCGTCGTCTTAGTGTTGGCGTTGAAATGGCCTCTTGCCTTATTGGCTCTGCCTCTGGTTTATGGTGTCCACCATCTGATGCGTCGACGTACGCTGAGACGAATCAAGGTCATAGCCGAACCCCTACCTGATGCTTGGGAAAACGTATTGCAAAGCAATGTCGTCTTCTACCAGGCATTGGATGAAGCGGGCCGCGAGCGGTTCCGGAATNTGATCAAGGTGTTCATTGACGAGGTTCCCGTGACAGGCATCCGAACAGATGTTGATGACACAACGCATGTTTTGGTTGCAGCAAGTGCGACGATTCCAATCTTCGGATTCGAGGATTGGGAGTATGCGGGTCTCGGCGAAATTCTGATTTACCCCGGTGCCTTCAATGAAGACTATCAAACAGATCAAGGAGTCAGTCGGAATACGCTCGGAATGATTGGNGTGAATCACCTAAGTGGAGTCATGATTCTTTCCAAGCCTGATTTGATTTCAGGATTCAAGAATCACAAGGATAAACGGAATGTTGGAATCCATGAGTTTGCGCATCTGGTTGATAAAGCAGATGGGTCAGTCGACGGTTTGCCGAATCGTGTTGCCGGCGATGCGGCTGCTCCATGGATCGGTTGGGTCGCTGAAGAATTGAAACGCGATCCACGAGCTAGAGAAGAAATTGACGACTACGCCTATACGAATGAGGCGGAGTATTTTGCGGTTCTGAGCGAGTATTTTTTTGAAGCGCCTGAGCTTTTGCAAAAACGTCATCCGGAAGTCTATAGCATGATGCGGAAGATGTATCACCAAGACACACGAAGCTTCCTTTCGGCAGTCAAGCCTCGCNCGNGGCGGGTGGGGAGAAATAGTCCTTGTCCTTGTGGAAGCAACAAGAAATATAAAAGGTGCTGCGGTCGANGTACCAAACGTGGCATGAAGTTGAGTGCCTGACGCATCAAGTGTCAGAGGTATCTTTTATGTGTTCGCTGTCCTCCAATACTGTCAGTTCGCCCGCTGTGGACGAAGAGCGTCTGAGTTNGAACAGTGGATAGACAATCAGGCCGAGCAGCAAGGTGATGCCACTTGCGATCCCCTGTCTGTAGTCGTTGATCCCGTACAAAAACGCCAGGAACAATGTTGCTGCAACGTAAAAAGCAGCTGGGATTCCGAATAGCGGCAACTTGAGTGTGGCGTCCATCATTCGCATACGGAAAACCATGCTGATCGTCAGGGCTGAGCACAGAGAAAGGGTCAGGCCCAGATAGCCCAACAGCTCACTGATCGTGGTGAGTGAGATGACAGCGATTGCCAAGACCGCTTGAAACCAGATGGNTACCACGGGTGTCTCAGCTTTGAACTGAAAAAAGCGAGGCAAAAATCTATCATCCGCCATCTTTGCATAGACGCGGGGACCGGTCATCACCATGGCGGACACTGAAGTGAAAAGTGAGAGGCAGATGATGATGCGAACGACGGTTGCAAAGGATTCGCCACCGATTGCTTGGGCAGCCGTTGCGGCAATTTGTGAAATGTTATCTGGCTCTGTCGCTACCGTTCTTTCTGGCGCGTAAACAAAAATTACGTTCAGTGCGATGTAGATCAACGTGACCACGAGCGTGCCGCCAATCATCGCCCGGGGTACGTTTCGTTTNGGTGATTGAATCTCACTGGAAATGTAAATCGCAGCGTTGAATCCTGCAAAGCTGAATGAGATGTAAACCAGTTGCTTTGCAAATTCAAGTATGCTGGGCGATGCAGTCGCAGTTGTCGGGATACTTTCGTTTTTACCTCCGGCCCAATTTGTAAGGTTCATCATTGCGTACGTGATAAAGCCGGCGATCAATACCATTTTGACCACGACAAAAAAGTCCTGCNTTCTTGCAGCAGATCGTACTCCTATCGTGTGCATGATTGCTACGAGCAAGACTGATGAGATCGCAATACTGCCATCGGGTAGATTTTCTACGCTGAGCAGCGGTCGCAGATAACTTTCCAAACCGAGCGATGCGATGGCAATCGCACCTGTAAAACCCGCTAGAAGTGATACCCAGCCCGCCATGAGGCCAGCAACGGGATGCAAAGTTTTGCTAAGGAATAGGTACTCACCGCCGGACTCTGTAAATTTCTCAGCCAACGATGAATAACCCAACGCTCCGCAAATGGCGATGAGACCACCAACGATCCACGCGGCGACCACTAGGCTGGGGTCACCCAAGGCAGCGAGTGTGTACCCGCTTGTTGTGTACACCCCTACTCCAATCATGCTGGCAGCTACCAACGTCGTTGCCGAACCGAGGCCCAGCGAGCGTTTTGGGGCAAACAAGCGACTGTTCCTCAGAGGCGTAGGCGTGGTGATAGTTTGACAGAGTCGGAAGTCTGGCCCAATGTGCGAGGCCTATGTGGCGATGAGGCCGATGTAGGTGCGTTGGTATGCGTCAGAGGCCTCTTGGTGAGTCGGAAATGCTGACGTACCGTTCGGGATTATTAAAGCGTTGTTTTGCGAAACTCAAGAAAGTAGTTTTCTTTGAAGCCGGCAATTTTGCGTTCCCCAACCAGTTCAAAGCCGGCACCTTGGACTTCATCGATGAATGTCTGCTTACCTGCTCGTACATGGTTGAGAGTCCATTCGCGAGATGTTCCCGGGATACGTTCAAAGTCAATCAGAATTACCCGCCCACCATCGGACAAAGCATCATGGATCGACATCATCGTCTGCTTTGGGAATTCGAAGTGATGGTAGACGTCGCAGATGAAGGCGAGGTCGATGCTGCTGGGTGGCAGGCAAACAGAACGGTCATTGCAAAAAACTGTTGTCGTGTTGTTCAGGTTGCGTTCTGCAAATAGAGCAGTCAAGTGTTGCGTAAATTTGGGAGAAATTTCTACTGCGTAGCTCCAGCCTTTTTTTCCCGCAAATTTGCTCATCAAAATGGTGAAAAATCCTGTGCCCGCACCAATGTCAGCGACCCGCGATCCGGGTTGAATCGCCATGGCTTTCATGATTTCAGTGCGAGCTTGGTATACCTCACGGCTCTCGATTTCGAACCGCGCAATCCACTCATCAACATTCAGTTCCGGATCGGTGAATTTGCTGTTGATTCCCGGTTTAACACTTGTTGGGGCCTCTCCTTGTTCAGTAGCAGGCGTAGGCGGTTTTGTTTCACTGCTGGGAGCTTTTTGTTGTGTCCATGCGACAGTTGAAGTAAGGAGGGTGAGCAGAAGAGTTGCAACGAAACGTTTCATGGTGACTTTAATGATGGATTTTAAAAAAGAAAACGTTTGTAGTTTTCCGAGTGGGTTCGATTTGTTCGTAAACGGAGAATTATGCCATGCAGTTTCGCCANGCGTTAATCGGGAGTGTNTTTTGAGCGTTTGATTTATTTNCTTCGGTGTTCGCCTGATTTCCAGTTCACTTGAAGCGATTCGATCTTTGCCACTTCATCGTTGTCAGAGAAGTTTCCCTCGGTACTGAGTCGTAGGAATCTCGCGGGACGCGAGGGAGCGACCTTTCCCGCACCATGATTCTTGAAGTTGCTGTTCCCCAAGTGCTTGGACGAAATCCGGTATGTCCCCTTATTTGTATCCATTTCGAGTCGCAAGATAATCGGCTGGTCAAGTTCATTNTTTCGTGTGATTGTGGTGGCAGGGACGACTGTGCCTCCCCCCGGAGCCTCGCCTTTTATCACGATATCGCCATTAAAGTTTCTTGATAACACCAAGCTCGCTGCGACTTTTGGACGATCACGATCACTGGTGAATCCGATCCGTATTGTTTCATTGCTCAGGTCGCCAGAAAACTTTAGCTCTCGCAGTTCGANTTNAACTGCCAGNTGGGCTGCAGACTTGTTTATTGGAAGATAGGTGTCTGCCTGCTCGTCGAGGGNTGAGNGTTTGATGCTCAGGCAGCCGCTGCCATCAATGGTGGAAGCAGGCAGCGCGTTGGTCCATTTCCTTTTTAGTTTTCCGTGGAAGGACGCTTGAGGAAGTTGGGTGTGCATGGCATCGTCAAAATCCCAACGAGCGATGGTGTCATATTCGTGTGCTGCAGGGCCCCCGCTGCGACGACGATCGGCAATTCCAATTCGCATATTCGAATCTTGATCGATCGCGACAGTATGCGCGGATCCTTGTCTGGGACGATTGCCAACTTGATGCCCCATGTCGGCCAACTGTTTCTGCACGCGGGAATGTGGAAGCTGGTTGAGGGCTTCCAGATCAAGTCGATCTGGGAACCACTGATGGTGCATTCTCGCACCGGCGACCGCTTGTTCTGGGGTCAGGCTGAACTCAGTCACACCCAGCACGATTCCAAGCACTGTGTTGATGATAGTGCGACCACCCGGGCTGCCGGTCACCAATGCCAAATTCCCATCTTTTTCAAGTATGGTGGGTGATTGCGAGCTCAGCATTCGTTTTCCGGCTGCGACCGTATTTGGCTTGGTACCAATGCGGCCTGCCTCAGTGGTTTCACCGGGGAACCAATTGAAATCACCCATCTCGTTGTTGAGCAAAAAGCCGGCTCCCTTGACGACGATGCGTGAACCCCAAGTGGCTTCCAATGTGTAGGTGTTGCTAACCGCCATGCCATTTTTATCGACGATGGAAAAGTGTGTGGTGTCAGGGCTTTCGCTGATCACATTGATTTCAGGTGTGATCAATTCGCTGGGTGTTGCTTTGTTCAAATCAATCGACTTTGCGACTTCACGAGCATATTTTTTGCTCGTCAGGAATTCAGGGATTCGTGTGTGTTCGGGATCTCCTAAATAACGAGCCCGATCAGCGAAGACACGTCTACAGGTCTCGGCAATCAAGTGAATGCACTGCGGATCGTAACGATCCAACTTGGTCATGTTGAAGTTCTCGAGAATATTCAACGCTTCGATGATGCAGGTGCCACCGGATGACGGAGGGGGGGCGCCCAGTACTGTGTAGCCACGGAACTTGCCCTTCATGGCTGGGCGGATGATCGCTTTGTACTGGTCAAGGTCTTGAAGCGAGATCTCTCCATCGCCTCGGCCCATTTCCTCCACCAGTTGCTTGGCGATGGCTCCCTTGTAAAAAGAATCAGGTCCTTGTTGGGCGATGAGCCGTAGCGTGCTTGCGAGATCAGGTAGCAACAGTGTGTCACCAGCTTTCCAATTGGACTTGTCTGGCTTGCTATAAACTCGCTTGAGTTCGGAATACTTATCTTCAGATTGAACCGATGGGATGCTCAAAACATAGTTCAGTGATTTCGCCAATGGCGGATCGATCGGGACGCCTTGCAATGCGAGTTTGCATGCGGGCATCACGAGCCTGGCCCATTTCAGGCGACCATATTTTTCATGAGCCAAAGCAAGGCCTCTTACCGTTCCCGGGACGCCGACCGCTTTCTGAGTGAAGGTTGTATCGGACCGCGTGAACGAATTCTTCTGCATTGAGATTGGAGCCATCTCACGGTAGTCGACGCAAACAGATTTTTTTCCGTTCGCAGGACGCACCAACATGAAACCACCCCCACCAATATTGCCAGCTTCGGGCCAGGAAACTGCGAGTGCGAAAGCCGTCGCAACTGCCGCATCCACGGCATTGCCGCCGTCCAGTAAGACATCTCGTCCAATCTGACTTGCAATTCTTGAGTCGCTGACAACGATTCCTCCGTCGCTACGGAGCACTTCTACTCGCTCGTCCTGTGCAGAAACATCATGGGGTTGGGCTAGCGTTGCAAGCAGAAACACGATGCAACTAACGAGGAGCCCAGTATCATGACGGCGATTGTGAAATTGGCTGTTGCAGTTTGGCAATTTTCTCTCTCCGAGCAGTGGCAAATGCGGCACAAAGCAGTAAGCGGAGTCTTTACCCCCACATTTGGTTGGTTTCATGCAGTCGGCTTTTACCAACCCGCCGGTCAGTTTACGGGGATCTGGCTCGTCTTGCAGATGTTTTCATCGGGACAGACGTCCTATTTTCAAAGGAAACACTGTTTCTATACGGGAACATCTGTTTCCTGCATGCATTCTTCTCCGTGTCGATGTGCCGCTCTTGAAAAAATGCAGCATTCACCCCCGCCCCAGTTCACCGCTGCGCTGTTACGATTTGTCCTGATTTGACATGTGGCGATATTCGCCGGACGGCCAGACATTCAACGATTAAAGGAAGACAGTGTCCCTTCAATCTCCGAAGATCATTTATACGCATACGGACGAAGCCCCTGCCTTGGCGACTCAATCGCTGTTGCCGATTATCCGAGCCTACGCAGGCGCGGCGGGAATAGAGGTTGAAACGAAGGATATTTCGTTGGCAGGGCGAATCCTTGCAAACTTCCCTGAACATCTGAACGAGAACCAGCAGCAGGCCGATGCGCTCGCTCAACTTGGAATGCTCGCCAAGACTCCCGAAGCCAATATCATCAAACTGCCAAACATCAGTGCATCCATCCCTCAGCTTGTTGCTGCGATTGAGGAATTGCAGAATCATGGATTCAGTGTTCCTGATTTCCCTGAAGAGCCAGTGAGCGATCAGGAAAAAGAGATTCGAACCCGCTATGCCAAAATTCTTGGCAGCGCTGTGAATCCTGTTCTGCGCGAAGGTAATTCTGACCGCCGGGTTGCTGGACCAGTCAAAGAGTATGCTCGTAGCCACCCGCATTCGATGGGCGGTTGGTCTGCCGATTCCAAATCACACGTCGCACACATGCAGGAAGGTGATTTCTTTGGCAGCGAACAATCCTATGTGATGGAGCAGGCTGGGGTTGTCAGTATTGAACTCGAAGCGGAGGACGGAACAAAAACGGTACTCAAGAGCGATCTTTCCTTGCAAGCTAAGGAAATCATTGACGCATCGGTGATGAGTCGAAGTTCATTGCGGGAATTCCTTGCCAGGGAAATTGAGGATGCTGGGCAGCAGGGCATTTTGCTGTCCCTGCATCTGAAAGCAACCATGATGAAGGTGTCGGACCCGATTATCTTCGGCCACGCTGTGAATGTTTATTACGAGGAAGTGTTTGATAAGCATGCCTCAGTTTTCCAGCAATTGGGCATCGAGGCCCGCAATGGCATGGGAGATGTTTGCAACAAAATCGACACATTGCCCGACGAGCAGCAGCAGGCCATTAAGGCAGACATCGATGCCGTGTATGCCAAGCGTCCCTCTTTGGCCATGGTGGATTCAGACAAAGGAATCACAAATCTGCATGTGCCCAGCGATATCATCATTGATGCTTCCATGCCAGCAGCGATTCGTGCGTCTGGAAAAATGTGGGGGCCCGATGGAAAGTTGCACGACACCAAGGCGATCATTCCCGACCGTTGCTACGCGGGTATCTATCAGGCAACGATTGACTTCTGTAAACAGCACGGTGCTTTCGATGTGACCACGATGGGAAGTGTTGCCAACGTCGGACTGATGGCGCAGAAAGCGGAAGAATACGGCTCGCATGACAAGACGTTCGAAATTACCGATTCTGGAGTCGTTCGTGTGCTTGATGCCGATGGAAAGGTATTGATGGAACATGCCGTGCAGCAAGGTGATATCTGGCGTATGTGCCAGACAAAAGATGAACCGATTCAGGACTGGATTCGCCTCGCTGTTTCAAGGGCACGAGCAACGGGAGCTGCTGCGGTCTTCTGGTTGAACGAGCAAAGAGCACATGATGCGAATTTGATTCAAAAAGTTGAAGAGTATCTTCCAAACCATGATGTCACTGGACTTGAAATCAGTATCAAGGCTCCCGTCGATGCTGCGACTCATGCTTGTCAGCGTGCCAAGGATGGATTGGATACCATTTCCGTGACAGGCAACGTGCTGCGGGACTACTTGACGGACCTGTTCCCAATTCTTGAGCTGGGGACCAGTGCGAAAATGTTGTCGATCGTTCCCTTGTTGGCAGGCGGTGGGCTGTTCGAAACAGGTGCGGGTGGTTCGGCACCAAAGCATGTTCAACAGTTTGTTGAGGAAGGGCACTTGCGTTGGGACTCTCTTGGTGAGTTCTTGGCACTTGCTGTTTCGCTAGAGGACCTTGGCAACAAAACCAGTCATCAAGGCACCTTGGTTCTCGCCAAAACTTTGGACCAGGCAACGGGGCAATTGCTCGACAATGATCGATCACCCAGCCGAAAGGTCAACGAGCTGGATAACCGTGGAAGCCACTTCTATCTCGCTCTCTACTGGGCACAAGCGCTGGCTGCACAGACGGAAGATGTCGGTTTGCAACAGCGTTTCACTCCGCTCGCGAAAAGCCTCAGCGATGCTGAAGCGACAATCGTGGAAGAACTCAATGCTGCTCAGGGGGCAGCGGTTGATATTGGTGGGTACTACCAGCCTGACGCAGCGAAGGCAGCTCGGGCGATGCGGCCCAGTGATACCTTCAATCGGGCTATCGAGTTGCTGAATGAAGCATCGTCGGAGTAGACAGTGTTACCATGGGGCAGTAAGCAGGCGNTCTGTTGAATTTCGGTTNGCTTTTTATCCTNNGGTTCCGATGCTGTTTGAGGTGATCGATGCGACATGGACTTGGATTAGTAATTGCATTGTCGTTGGCATGCATCNTTGTGTTTTTNCCCAGTCTGGGGAACGCTGAAGAACCCTGCTGTTGGCGTGCTGCCGTGGGNGCGGTCGCGATCACACCTGAGGAACCGCTGTGGATGGGTGGATATGCCGCTCGTGATAAACCTGCTGATGGAAAAATACACGATCTGTTCGCCAAAGTTCTGGTAATTGAAGACCTGGATGGCCATCGACTTGTGATTGTCACGGCTGATCTGCTCGGAATTACCCAAGAACTGCGAATCGCGGTTGAAACGCAGGTGCGGCAGTACGGCGTGGAGCAAAAAAGCTTGCTGCTGAATGCNTCGCATACTCATTGTGGTCCAGAATTACGCAGTGAACGGTTACTTCGGCTCGGAATCGATGCCCGCTATGCCGCAAGATCGCGTAACTATGTGCGTTGGGTTGCACAGCAAATTGCCACTCTGGTCGGCGAGGTTGTTGGTCGGATAGAACCGGCTCGCTTGTTTTACAGTCATGCAAAGGCAGGGTTCGCCATGAATCGCCGACTGCCCACAGAGAAAGGATTTATCAANAGTCCCAACCCTGATGGCCCGACCGATCATCAGGTTCCTGTGCTCCGCATGGAAGCAGCATCAGGTGTTTCGAAAGCGATCCTGTTTGGCTATGCATGTCACGCGACCACACTCAGTTTTCAACAGCTGTGTGGTGACTATCCGGGCTTTGCACAGCAGTTTGTCCAAGAAGCTCANCCNGGGTGNATCGCCATGTTCATGAATGGCTGTTCTGNCGATCAGAACCCGTATCCTCGNCGCACCCTTGATCTGGCGCAGCAACATGGNCGGGCNNTGGCGAATGGTGTTGAGACAGCATTGCTGACAAAAACGCAAACGGAGTTGCGCGGGCTGCTGCAGGTGGCATTCAAAAATGTGACACTGCGATTTGCTGAACCGCCCACACGGAAGGAACTCGAAAAACAGGCACAGTCAGGTAACAAATACATACGTATTCATGCTCGAGGCTTGTTGNACGAACTGGATGCACATGGTCGCATCAAAACAGAGTTTGACCGTTTTCCACTGCAGGTTGCACGATTTGGAGATGATCTGATACTGGTCGGGATCTGTGGTGAGGCAGTGGTCGATTATTCACTGAGGTGCAAGCAGGAGTTGTCCGGCGGATCACAGATTGCGGTCTGGACAGCCGGTTACTGCAATGATGTATTTGGCTATCTTCCCAGTGAAAGGATTTTNCANGAAGGTGGCTACGAAGCAGGAGTTGCCATGCGCTACACTACTTTTCCCGGGCCATTTGACACGTCAGTTGAGGCACGAATNATGGAAGGNATACATCAGTTGGTAAGTGGTCTTTCCCAGAAATAAATGATCGGCGGCTGATTGCGAATCGGGTTTCGTGCTACAGCTGATTGGGTTCTACGCGGTGCAGAAAAAAGGAAGTTATGTCTCAGGAAAAATCAAAGTCTGCAGGTTCATCGTCGGCAGAATCACAAGTTCCCAATCCNCCTATGGCTCAGGTGGATGTTCCCGCTTTTCCCTGCATCGTTCATCTGGCAGTCCAAGATGGTGTTTATCGAGGGCGGGTCGCCAATCTTGCTGGGATCGAGGTCGTGGCCAGCAGTGAACGCGAAATGCTGGGGAAAATTGTCCCCCTCTTTAAACGCACTGTCGCGGAGATTCACGAACGCGGTGACTCCATTCCGTGGATCACCCCAGTGCCAGAACCGAAACCCACTGAGATCAAACGCTTCATCCCTGTGCATCTGTGATGAACGAATCGAGATCCAAGCGACCTTGAGAGAGACGCGGAATCTGGTAACCCGGTAACCAGTGATGAGCAACGCTTCATTATCGAAGCATCTTTAGCTGGACCATTCTGTTGAATATTGGTTCAGATGTATTTGTGAAGAGGACACTGGCTGGGTTTCTTCATTAATCAGCAAAATACTTGGGAACTTATCTGAAAGTGCTGCGGGCCCTCTTGCGCTCTGCCGCGTACCTGAATGACAGCCAACATCAGTCAATGAATTCATAGCACTGGCTGTAACACGATTATGTTCAGGTTTCCAATGCAAATTCAAGTATCNACCCCANNTTCTGTCGATNGAAACGACAGTGATTCTTACTTGATTGCCNCGGCTTTGGCTGGCAATCAGGCTTCTTACACCAAGTTNGTGNATCGATATCAAGGAAGATTGACATCTGCAATTCGAACCAAGGTGGCATGCTCTGGCATTGCTGATGACATCGTTCAGGACGCATTTGTGCGTGCCTTCAATAATCTTCATTCATTTCGCAGCGATAGTGGGTTTTATACTTGGTTGTATCGAATCGCACTTAATTCGCGTCGGTACTACATGAAGAACCGACATCGAATTAGTTCTTTGGATGAGACGTACGAAACGTGTCAGCCCGCGGGAAGGTCCTCGTGTGTTGACGCCGTCGAGGGGCCTCTGGCGTGCCTTGAGAGAACCGAGGATTGTCATGCAGTGAATCTTGCCATGCAGCGATTGGATACTCACCATCGTGAAATTCTAAGATTGCGGGAATTCGAAGGTTTTGACTATCGCAGAATCGCAGAAGCTCTGCACTTGACGATGGGTACCGTTCGAAGTCGTATCAGCCGAGCACGGATGCAATTGCGAAAGGAGCTGGCAGCCTACTGGAGTGCGAAACCAGTGACTCTGAGCTGTCACTTGGTGTCGAATTCCTAGGAGCAAGGGCTGTCTTTGATGATCGCTTGAGCGATACCTCGAAGAGTTCGCATTGGGATTCGATTTCGACGCAGTTGAGTTAAACCCCATTCAGTCTGCTGAGCTGAGTCTCAGGGAGTTGTCCGTTCTGGCCAGGGCAGGGACGCAGTGATTGCAGGTACACCATCGCTGCCCTCTTGGCAGCCACTCTCTGTATTTTGCAAGTCAGGTCGGTCGTCCCGTATAGGCTTGTATTGTGCTCAGGGAGGCCGTTAGGTGGCTTGCTGATCACGATTCAGAATCTTGCAGTGGACTCGAAATAGCGAAATTGGCTTCGGCGGGGGGGAGGTTGTTTGCCGAGGCNTTGATGTCACTTTTCACGTCGGCTCACCCATTCGGACCTCCGGCCGCGTTTCCCTGCAAATAAATCATGATTGGTAGCAGATCTGACGTCGGCTTTGATTATAAATTGAGCCTGCGGGGCAGACGGCGGTTCGTCGTTCTGCTGTGGTAAGAATTCCGTTGGTACTTGGAAAACATCATGAGTAACGTTGAGACGAACGATCTAAAAGCCTCTCTGGAAGAGTTTCAAAAGCACGAACTGAGCCATCTCAGTAAAGAGTGGTGGTGCTTTCTAATCACCGGTATCCTGCTTGTGATCGCCGGCATGTTCTCGATTGCCTACCCACTTTTCACTTCCGTGGGCGTTGTCATCTTGATCGGTGCCATTCTGATCATCTGCGGGGTAATCACGGTGATCAGCGCTTTCTGGGCGGGNAAGTGGAGTGCGTTTTTTGTCCACATTTTGGGCGGCTTGGTTTACGTCGTTGCTGGATTCATGATCACCGAGATGCCAGTTGAGTCGCTGGCGTTGTTCACGCTCATGCTGGCTGGATTATTCGTAGTTGGTGGTGGTTTCCGAATTGTCATGGCATTGGTCGAAAAGTACCCGCAGTGGGGATGGGGCTTGGTCAATGGTATCGTGACGCTAATGCTTGGATTAATCATNTTCCGAGCGTTTCGACACCTGCCAGAGGGAGGCGACNGTGTTTTGTGGATCATTGGTTTGTTTGTGGGCTTGGANCTGCTCTTCAANGGTTGGACNTGGATCATGCTGTCCTTCGCGATCAAGAAGCTTCCTCGTACTCAGTAAAATGCTTCTTGATCAATGTGCTGGAATATCGGATAAGAGGAGTGCGGTTGTCGCTTGATGATTGCATTGAAGGA
Organism: Rhodopirellula sp.; assembly: GCA_002712845.1. The sequence goes on from PAUV01000023.1 coordinate 23,125, forward strand.
AAGTCTGGACGCTGAGCCAGACAGCAAGTCGAATGGAGACGGGGGAGTTGATGTTGAAGGTTAAGAGGTTAAATCTTTTCCGTTCACTTCGCGTGAGTGGCAGGTTGGGCTGGCTAGTGTTGTTTGGCGCGCTTGCCCTGCCTGACCTCGGTGGATTGTGCCACGTCGTTGCGCAACAGGGCTCGCCTGTTCAAGCGGCCCCTCCTGGTAATCAAAGCTCGCCTGCTACCGCGAATCCGGTCGGCACTCAGAGTCAGGGAGAGGAAGCTTCGGATCAAGCGGGAGCCAAGCCATCGAATCTGATTCAGCCGGATCCTGATCCGCAAGAAACGCCTGCCGTTTCAACGTCTTCGAATGAAGATGGTGCTGTCGATCCAAACCAATTGAGTGACGTAACGCGCGATGCAGTTGAGAAAGACTGGGCGTCGATCGAATCAAGCTCTGGAATTGATGACGCTGTCAAAGAAAGCCTGCGTCCTATCTATCGGCAGGCAATCGACAAACTCAAACAGGCTGAGATCGCGAGGAGGCAGGAAGCAGAGTATCGCAATGCGATCATCACGGCACCTCCAGAGACGATCGATGTCACACGACAGTATGAAGAGTTNCCGACGCTTGAGGCATTGGTAGCGGCCGACNCTCAAATCGATGNTCAGGATCTTCANAAGANAATCTCAAAGCGTCAGGAAGAATTNTCCAAGCATCGTGACGANTTGTCGAAAGTTGCAGCTGAGCTGGTACGTGTGCAGGCGAGAANAGATGANATTACGGTNCGCGTCGCCAATCTCAAGACGGAACTGGGCGAATCTCGAGCTGAGCTTGCCAGTCCGGCACTGGTTGCGGATGCAGGTTCTCCAAAGCGGATAGCTGATCGTATCCGTTTGAAATCAGTGCAGGTGTTGCTGGTTGCGGAAAATCAGATGCTTGAAGCAGAGAAGGCCAGCCAAGATGAACGCGAGCAGTTGGCGATCGCAAAACAGCGTTTATTGAAACGAATAATTTCGGATGAAGAGGAGTCGGTTGGCCAACTGCAGACGCGGTGGTCAGAGAACAAGAGTAAGGAATCTATCGAACTGACGGCCAGTATCAGTGCCGTTCTGAAAACCGCCCAAGCCGAGCCCAATAATGGCAGGTTGGATGGTCTGATCGAAGAAGTGGGGGCACTGCTGAAAGAGTATGTCGATGCCGTTGCACTTTCAAAACGTGTTTCTGCTGCAGAAACGGCTGCAACGCAGCGACTCGATTATTTGGAACAGGAGTATGCGCACCTGCAAGCCCAGGTTGAGATGCGAGANGGTGGAAGAGCAATGGCGCAGGTGCTCTTTGATATTCAAGCTCAGCTATTGAATCCATCCGAAGACAAAACGATCAATATTGTTAACTTGCCGAAATTAGATGACATTCGGATCAGTAACTTAANCGTTGAACGCGAAATCCGCGCGCACGCGAAANACGAAGAGCAGCTTCCAGCGGATATNTTGCGAGCAGCCACGCCGATTCTTGAAGCTCGTCTCGAATTGCTTCAAAAGTTGAATCAAGAATACACGGATCTGTTGCCTGGCCTGTCTGCTCTGGGGGTGTCGAACAAGCTTTTTATGCAACGTGTTGATGAGGTCAGAGCTTATATCACGGAACAGTTGTTTTGGATTCGTAGCGCGTCACCGGTGAATCTGGCAACCATGAGAGATATCCCCAGTGGGATGTCTTGGCTTTTCAATGCTGAGCATTGGAGGGAATTTGCGAATAACCTGTTCACCCTTTTCGTGCTGCGTCCAGTGCAATGTCTGTTTCTGTTAATCACAGTGCTTGCCCTATGTGTCACTCGCCCGTGGATCGTTGCAGCTCTGACACGAGTGGGGGTAGCCACCAAACGTGTATCTACTGACCGCTATATGCTGACGTGGCAGGCGTTTGGATTGACGCTGCTGTTGGCCTTGCCAATTCCATTGGTTCTGTTGTTCCTGGCTTGGGGAACACAACAGGCTGCGGAGCCCAGTGCATGGCTGCGCGGGATGGGATCAGGATTATCGAACGCTGTCTGGGTGGCATTGGTATTGGAGTTTGCTGGTGTCGCGAGTCGTCCCGGCGGGCTTGGCATCGTGCACTTTGATGCAAGGCCATCCACTTTGAGGCTGCTCAGAAAAGTGGTGTTTCGCATCGGTATTATCTACGTGCCAGCTCAGATTTTGGCAGCCAGCACGCTGTATGGGGATGCCTCTGAATACTCCGGTACCGTTGGACGGTTCTTCTTTGTTGCGGCGCATGTGTGGGTTGTTCTGCTGGTGGTCCGGATGTTCAAGTCATCGCAGGGCTTGTTGGCCGCATCGGCTGAGAAAAATAGCAACGAAGGACGAATCAAACTCCAATACCTTCTGTTTGCCGTGACCTTGGCCGTTCCAGCAGCGCTCGTTGTTTTGGCATGGCAGGGATACCTGATTACCGCGATCGAACTGAGCTTGAATTTCGTTGCCACGTTAACGGTGATGAGTCTGGGTGAATTGGCCTACTGGATGACGTTGCGATGGTTCGCACTCAAAAAACGTCAGTTGGCTTTGGCTGAGAGATTGGAAAACTGGCGTAACCGCANGGCTGCCGAAGAGACACCCGAATCTGAGGGTGATTTGTTGGTACAGGAAGCTGAACTTGAGCAGGAACTTGATCTTGAGGCGATCGGAGAGCAGACGCGCCGCATGATGCAGTTCCTNTANACCATTGCGACTGTGGTAGCCATNTTTGGATTGTGGTCGGGGACCATTCCGCTCNTCGCAGTGCTTGAGGCTGTTCAGNTTGTNGGTAGTTTGACGCTATTGGGNTTAACNCAAACCATCGTGATTTTTGCGGTCATGACTATCGCTGTGAAAAACCTCCCCGGAGTCCTGGAACTGGCTGTGTTGCGGACCACCAGCGTCGAGTCAGGAACACGGTACGCCATCGTGACNCTGTGTCGTTACACTCTGATGGCCATCGGGTTTGCTGCTGTCGCTAGAGTTCTTGAAATCGATTGGAGCAAGTACGCATGGATCGCTGCTGCTTTGAGTGTTGGTTTGGGATTCGGAATGCAGGAAGTNGTNACGAATTTCGTCTGCGGCATTATNTTGCTTTTTGAACGACCCGTTCGCGTGGGNGATGTGGTTACCGTGGATGGCACCACAGGAACCGTCACTCGAATCCGGATGAGGGCGACGACAATTACCAATTGGGATCGGCAGGAATTGGTCGTGCCAAACAAAACNCTGATCACGAATACATTTCTGAATTGGACNCTCTCNGGCACAATTAGCCGTATNGTNGTCAATGTTGGTGCGGCCTACGGGTCCGACACCGATCTGGCCAGAGACATTCTCGTATCTGTGGCTCAAGACCATCCGATAGTCATGGATGAGCCAAAACCAATGGCGACGTTTGAGGAATTTGCTGATAGCTACCTGAACCTTGTTCTCAGGGCTTACGTGCCCGACCTCGATAGCCGTCTGAAAACGATTACTGAACTCCATACCGAGATTGACAGGCGTTTTGCAGAAGCTGGCATCGAAATAGCGTTCCCCCAACAGGATGTCCATTTGAAAAGTAGTGTCAGTTGTCCTCAGTGTGGGGAGGACGCGGCTGTTTCNTTGGTGGACGAGGNAAGATAACCANCAAAGTGATGGTCTTTGCTGAGTGATGANCGGCTGAGTGATAAACTGTCCATNCTCTNGGTNGTTGGCAAGTATTTGCAAANTCATCNGGGAANCCAAGCAGCAGGAATGCAACCATCTTCTGTTAGATCGAGGAACAGGTTCAGTGCTCAGCTATCTCTACCATCCGACCACGATGATGTGGAGTATTCACTTGGTGTTTGCATTCACACTGAGTGTTCGTGTGATCATGAAACGCCCCAGTACAGGAATTGCTTTGGCATGGTTGTTGGTGATCAACGCGATTCCAATTTTTGGTGAGGTGATTTATTTGTTGATCGGTGAGAGGCGGGTCAGTTGGTCACGGCAAGAGGGGATCAAGCAACTGCGATCTGATTATTCTGAAGTGATTGAGCAGGCGGTGCATGCAGGGTTGCTCACGGTCGATTGGGAAAAACATGGTGAGTTGGCCAAGAGCATGGATCGACTTGGCTGGCAAATGGTGGGGAGCCCGACTGTATGTGGCAGCACTTATGAGCTCTTCGGAGAGACAGAGGAAATTCTTCGAAGGATCACACAAGATATCGACAATGCTAATCGAAGTGTGTTGATGGAGTTTTACATTTGGGGTACCGGTGGATTAGCTGACGAAGTTCTGGCTGCCGTGATTCGGGCCCAGAAGCGTGGAGTTCATTGTTGTCTTCTAATCGACGCGGTGGGAGCACGCCCATGGTGGAAGAGCAGCCAGCCAGCAGAATTAAAGGCGGCAGGTGTAGAATTGCGACCCGCTTTGCCTGTCGGATTATTTCGAACGCTGGTGGGCCGTACCGATCTGCGGCTGCATCGAAAAATTGTGGTGATTGACAGCGAGGTGTCATGGACAGGAAGCATGAATCTCGTCGATCCTAAATTCTTTAAACAAAACAGTGGGGTGGGCGAGTGGGTTGATGCCATGGTTCGACTCCAAGGATCCGTGGTGTCTCCATTGGCTGCCATCATGATTGGTGACTGGACTTTGGAAGGTGATGATTCTCTTTCCGAGTTGGTCAGTCGTCACCAATTGCATCTGGTGGATTCTAAGGGGGCAGCTGACATTCAAGTGATCCCCTCTGGACCCGGGGAAACGAACGACGGTCTGCTGCAAATGATCCTCACCATGATCAATGGGGCTCGCGAAGAACTCCTGCTGACAACACCTTATCTGGTGCCTGACGAATCTCTTGTGCGAGCCTTGCGTGGTGCTTCTGCGAGGGGTGTGAAGGTGCGAGTGATCGTTCCACACAAAGTGGATTCAGTCATGACACGGTATGCCAGTCGGTCCTATTACGATGATTTGCTCGATAGCGGTGTCGAGTTGTATCTGTATTCTGGGGGGTTGCTGCATACGAAATCAATTACGGTTGATGGACATGTCTCGATGTTTGGGACCGTCAACTTCGATATGCGAAGCCTCTGGCTGAATTATGAAGTTGCTTTGTTCGTCTATGGCGCCGGTTTTGGCGGGAAATTGCGGGATTTGCAGCAAAGCTACCTCGAGGATTCAGAGATGGTTGATCGCGAATCATGGTCCAAAAGATCGTTTGCAAAGCGACTCTTGGAAAATGCTTTGCGGCTGGTGAGTCCGCTTCTGTAAAGCCCGAGCACAGCATCAGCCGTGCAACAATTGTCTTGATTCACGGGTTTTTCTTACTGGGCGTGTGTGACATCCTGTTCTTCGCCATCCATCTTGGTAAAGTCTCATCTTCGCCGTGCGCAGTCACGGGAATTACGGCATGCTTCGTCAGTTGAAATACAGATTGAATAGAGGAATATAAGACCATGGTGTTGCACGAAAAAGATTCGATACGTGAACAGCTAGATGACGACGTTTATGCTGCGATCGATCATGCCGTCGCTATTCCCAAGTACCGTTTTCCCTCTGAGGAACAAAATCCGAGGAACGTATACTCAATCGTCCATGACGAATTGATGCTGGATGGAAACTCCAGGCAGAATCTGGCCACTTTTTGTCAGACTTGGATGGAGCCTGAGGTCCACAAGCTGATGGATGAGTGCCTCGACAAAAATATGATTGACAAGGATGAGTATCCTCAGACTGCCGAGATCGAGGCGCGATGCGTTCATATGCTCGGTGATTTATGGAACTCACCTGCGAAAGAAAATGCAGTGGGCTGTTCAACGACTGGCTCCAGCGAAGCGGTGATGCTGGGTGGTATGGCGATGAAACGTCGCTGGGAAGCTTCTCGAAAGGCAGCGGGCAAACCAATCGACAAGCCCAACCTGATTACTGGCCCTGTGCAGGTTTGTTGGCACAAGTTTGCACGCTATTGGGACATCGAGTTGCGAGAAATTCCAATGGAGAATGATCGACTGCTGATGACACCCGAAGAAGTGCTCAAACGCTGTGACGAAAATACAATTGGTGTGGTGCCGACCTTGGGAGTCACCTTCACGTGCCAGTACGAGCCAGTGAAGGATGTGGCAGAGGCGCTGGATAAACTGGAAGCTGAGACCGGTTTGGATATTCCGATTCATGTTGATGGGGCCAGTGGAGGGTTTCTTGCACCATTCTGCTCGCCCGAACTGGAGTGGGATTTCCGACTGCCACGTGTTCGTTCGATCAATGCTTCCGGTCATAAGTTCGGACTCTCACCTCTGGGTGTTGGCTGGATCATGTGGCGTGATACTGAGGATCTTCCTGAGGAACTGGTGTTCTGGGTGAATTATCTCGGTGGCAATATGCGCGACATTGCATTGAATTTCTCGCGTCCGGGTGGTCAGGTTGTTTGCCAGTACTACAACTTCCTGAGGTTGGGCCGAGAAGGCTATCGCAAGATCCACGGAGCTTGCTATGCGACCGCGCAATTTCTGGCTGAACAGATCGGCAAGGTTGACTTGTTTGAGGTGATCTACGACGGCCAAACCCACGAGGGAATTCCAGCGCTTTGTTGGAAGTTGAAAGAGGGTGTTGATCCAGGTTTCACTCTTTATGATCTGGCCGATCGGCTTAGGGCACGGGGCTGGCAAGTACCTGCCTATTCGCTTCCCGCGGATCGCCAAGACCTCGTGATTCAACGAATTTTGGTCAGGCATGGCGTTAGCCGTGATTTGGGAGTGTTGCTCCTGAAGGACTTGATGGAAGCACTTGATCACCTCCGAAAGCATCCTGTCACGACGCCATTGTCTTCCACTGAGGCATCAGGTTTTCATCACTAGTCGCGATTCCGACAGATGCTGTAGTTGATGGTGCAGCGTTCCCTGTTCACTCGATTTTCAAAACCCTGAATCTTGAAGCCTAAGAAAGCTCAGGGCGACCTATGTCTGGAAAGTCAGGGACCGCCGCCTTTTATTACTCGCAGGGTCCATCGTTTAGACGATGGTACTCTCGCGGTCTGGAGTTCACGACACCACCGCAAACACCTGCCGCTGCCTGAGTCACTTGTGGCCGGTGCGATTTGCCGCGCCTGTGTTCGAAGCTGGCGATTGGTGGGCGATCTCAATTGGTGGATTGGGTTGGTGTTCGCATTGGGGTCATTGCTGTTCATCCTTGGGAGTGTTCAGGCGCTGTGGCCCCGACTTGNNGCGNNTGCTGTGTTTGATCCNGCCCATGTGTTTTTNGCCGGATCCNTGCCATTCACTTTGGCGGCATATTTGCAGTTCTTTCAGGCCGGTAATGCCAGTGATTTTCCCTTGGCCGTTGCCGTTGGCNCGCNGCCAAAANCCGNTCGGAAAAAATGGTTGGGTTGTCGTGCAAGCGAACTGGGGTGGTGGAGTTGTTTGTTGCAGTTGCAGGGAACACTGTGCTTCAATTTCAGCACCTACCAAGCGTTGCATCCTGGCCCAAGTTGGTTCTCTGAGGATATTTGGGTGTGGCTGCCCAACTTTGTCGGCTCCGTTCTGTTCCTGCTTTCTGGATACATGGCCTTTGCAGAAACGTGCCATGGATATTGGCGCTTTTTACCTCGTAATCTCTCGTGGTGGGCAGTATTTTGGAATTTTGGTGGGTGTGTCAGTTTTATGATGTCCGCATGTCTGGCGGTGCTTGTATCTGGTACAGAGCCTGTCCTCAGGCTGCAGTTGTCGACGTGGTTCACTCTGCTCGGTGCAGTTGGATTCTTTATCGGTTCGATTCTTTTGTTACCAGAGGCAGCCACAGAAGGTGAAAAACACTTGCTGCCAGAGGAGCCACCGGTGAAGATGGGCTAGCCTTGAAACGCTTGGTAGCTGAAGATTCAATGGGAAGCGACTAAGATGTGCTGGAGTGGTGTTCTTTGTCTGAAACAGAGTTTTGGCGGGAAATTTCAGTGAGCAATCAGAAACAGAAAAATGTAAGGCTACCAGCGACTTGGGCTGTTCCTGAGGAATTTCGCAATCGACTTGGCACGACTGTGGGGCGGCAGCGGATGATGTGTCAAGACGATCAAGTATTACTTGTGCTGCATGCGCCACCCATGCCAGATGAGGATGAGAGGCACGGTCGTTTTTTCTGGCGAAAGGCAGATGGGACATGGATCAGTGATCAGTTTGGGGANGGCCCAGGNTCGATAATGAAGCACATAGCCCAGTACGATCAGCGACTTGGTGAGTTGGAAAAATTGGAGGATGAGGCGAAGTCCGCGGAAGACCAGTTCTTGATCCTTGAGGCGTTGTCACCACTTCATCGTGCTATTCGCAACATGCATTCGGTCATTCAGGATGTGCGAAAACGCCATCCTGAAGCCCGTGAGATTATCAACATGCGGGACCAGGCTTATGATCTTGAGCGGATGGCTGAGTTGCTCGCGACGGGGACAAAGAANTCGCTTGATTACAAGATCGCTCGCAGTGCAGAAGAACAGGCTGTCGCGAGCGATCGCATGGCCGTTTCGTCGCATCGACTCAATATGCTTGTGGCCTTCTTTTTTCCATTGGCCACCATCACGACAGTCTTTGGAATGGAGATACGTAGTGGGCTTGAGAAAATGCCGCAACCGACAACCTTCATTGCTGTGATCGGAATTGGCTTGTTGATGGGCGTCTTCCTGATGNTATTTATTCGCTTCAGAAATGATAAGTGATTCCTTGCTTGGCGTGCCGAGTAGCCAGTTCTCTCAGCCAAGCGTTGAAAGTCTTTGTATCCGTGGTTNCCTTTTTGAAGCCAATGGAATCGATGTGGTAACGGTTGTCATTGCTGATGTTCGCTCGCTGACAACCATTCACCCGGTGACCATTCGATAGAGTCGGACGCTAATCAAATCATGGCTCATGTTTTGTGACACGATTAGTTCAAGAGGGCATGTATTCAAAGCTCCATTCAAATCCACGAGCCTGCGATTTTTCAGGTTTGTGCAGCAACGGAAAAAATGGTGCATCATGGTCAGGTACAGTTTTCCTCGAAGGCGTTTCCAGCCTGAACCGGGTTCCTGAAAGTCGACAAAGTAAAAATGGCCACCCGGTCGCAAGGTGTTGAGCCAAAGGGGTAAGTGTTTTTCGAGTTCTTGGCTATTAAAGCAGTCGAGAAAAAATNCTGATACCAGNAGATCGAACTGATGGCCGAATCCCTCGAGTTCGCGAGCATCTTGTTGTCGCCAGTNGACGTTGTCACGCNGGGGGTGATTTGCAAGACGTTCNTGCTGAATCTCAAGCATCCTCTGGCTTTGATCGATACTTGTGATCTGGCATTCAGGTTGGGTTGTAAGAAGTGCCTCAAGAAGTCGTCCGTCACCATCACCCAGGACCAAGGCAGAACGACATTCTGGAATCGAAGTCAGCAAAGCTGTGCGTGCCTTCTTCAAATGGGAACCGAACATCAGCTTTTCGAGCAATTGATAACGACTCGCTAATTGGTCATAGCCATGATCGGTGTGATTACGCATGTTGGTAGTTAGCCGTGGTAAACACGCCAAGCAATAAGAGTAGCGGGCGGTAAGATGAGAGAGAGGTCCGCCAATAATTCACGAACTTTGGGAGATTGGGCACTTGGTGTGCCTCGGTCTCGCGTTTGATTTTGCTCGTGTCGTTGATTGGAGAAAATTGCGATTGCGAGGCATGAGGTGCTGCTTAACAAGCAGTTTGAAATGAATGTGGGGAGCAACCCAAAATAAAGCATCACCAGAATGAGAGCGAACTCAAGTGCAAGTGCATAGGCAATGGGAGCAAGTGTCGTGTTGCGTTGAGAGGTCCATGCGAAAAAGGTTTGAGCTGTATCGAGTCGTCGTTCCCAGTAAGCAACCGTCGCGCAGTTGATTGAAAAGAGCAAGCCCGTTACTAGCGTTGAAGCTAACAATGGAGAGGTAATTGGTTGGGCTGCCACTGGCCAGCAAACAAGACTGACGCCAAAACCAAAAATTAAACCAGCCTGAAGCTCTTTTGGTATTCGCCGCAGCGTCGAATTGTTTTTCTGCGCGTTCAGTAAATACAGAAATACTAGCAGCAAGCAGACCATGCCCCACTTGATTTGATCAGCACTGGTAAAACGCGTAATCAAGATCACGTTCAATCCGAGAGCGAGTATCCACAAGAAGCAGATCAGTGTCTGAAACTGACGATGGAAAGAATGCCTCGAGCTGTGTGGCAGTTCGCATAACAACCGACGTGAATCGAGAATTCGATCAGCGGTATAAGCGAGCCAAATAGAGATTCCGATGATCGAGCTTTCGACCAGACTGGGAAAACGATCAAAGAATTGCAGTGTGAAAACCAGTTGCCATGTCAGGCCAACCGTGACGGCATCAAGAGAGAGTAGATTGACCAGATGCCAGAGACGCATGCTTTCAGTTGTGGCCACCCGTGTTAACGCAGGCGAGTTTGTAGTGGCAACCACCGTTTTGGAATCAGGTTCTTTTATTTCAAAAAGCATGGGTTTAGGCTGATTGCCCATCACAATGTTGGTTCATTTTCAGATGAATCGAGTACCTGTTAAGTGATTGTTGGGCCAAGTTGAAGCGAACGCCGTTGGGAAACATGCTCCCCATCTTTCTCTTGTACAACCCAGAGGCTTCCGCCCCAAAAATATCTTTACCACAACTAGGAAAATGGTAGAAGAGGCCACAGTGTTGGTCGTGGTTCGCCGATCGATCGATTCCAAGCATGAGGAACAGGGCAGCTTGCTGATCGAGTGCGGAGGTTTGAGCCCGTGGTTGTGAACTTTTATTTCGCGATTTGTCGTGATCATTGCCCGTCTTCAGCCACCGAGATTTTTGATCGTCGCACCATCTCGATTAAATGGTCGATAGAACGTAATTTAGGTAGCTCGGGGCTGTAGCTCAGTTGGTTAGAGCTGGGGACTCATAATCCCTGTTTGGATGCAACAAAGCAAGGTCGCCATAGGCACTCCCCAGGTACCACTGGAAGCGACAGCTACGCTAAATCTCTGAACTTAGTCGATGCTTGTCTCTGGTTCATTTTCGCCACAAGCACGCCACGAAGTTGCCACAGACCGACTCCAAAATATCCCCGTTT
>PAUV01000024.1 GCA_002712845.1 Rhodopirellula sp.
GTTGCCGCCCCCACCGCCGCCGCCGAATGGATCGGCGTTGCCGCCCCCACCGCCGCCGCCGAATGGATCGGCGTTGCCGCCCCCACCGCCTCCACCACCAAACGGATCGTTATTACCGCCACCGGCACCGAAGGGATCTTTCTTTTTAGCACCGAATGGGTCATTTCCGCCGGCTTGTGCTGGGGCTTGAGTTGGATCTGTTTCGATGGTTGCAGCTTTTATGCTCTTCTTCGGTTCAGTGTGGGAGACGAGAGTCGGCAAACTGGCCCCTTCGGATCGGATGCATTGAACATCCCCATCATTGCTGACCAGATAAAGTCGATCGGTCAATTCGTTGGCGATGAAATGCTCAGGACGAATGTTGCTGAATGTTGCCAGTTTCTGACCTGTTTTCACATCCAGAACCACAAGCCCGCCGCTCATGGTCGTTGCGTAGAGTCGGTTGTCGAGGACACCGAGCAAATCACCAATGTTTGGCTTGGATCCGTTCCATGTTTGCAGACCATTTTCGACGTTCAACGAAAACAGGTTGCCGTAGCTGGAGCGAATGAGTACCTGATCTTCATACACAAGCGGCTGGTTGTAAAACGGTTCAGCGAATGGCTGGGACCACAGGACTTCACCAATTCGCGTTGCTCGCAGTCCATAAACTTGGCCTGTCTCAGAACCGAAGAAGAACCGATTGTTCGATGCCGCGGCAATGCGACCGCTGACAATACCGTCGGTATTCAGACGGAACTGAACCGACGGCTTCCCTTGCAGTTCCATCACATACACAAACCCCTTGCTTGTACCCCAAGCAGTCTTTGATGAGTCAGGAGCCTTGGTCGGCATTGCGAGAGTCGTTCCGGTGACACGCTCGCGGAATGGAACACGCTCGGGATCGTACAGGGAATATCCTTCAACACCCCCGCCAATCAGTGGAACCACAGCGAAGTCGCCTGAATTCAACGCGCCGAACGCCGGAGCACCATGCGTTTGTACTTCTCGAATGATTTGCCCGTTTGCGGCATCGACTTGGATCAAATTACCTCCGTTGATGACCGTGATGTAGTTTTCGTTGACGCCCAAGTCAGAAAATGGGAGAGAGGGCTTGCCGACTCTTTGTATCCAAATGGGTTCGCCTGTCTCGGCGTTTCGGCATTCCAGAAGTCCATCGCTGCCAATGGTGTACAGGTTCACGCGTGGCGATGTGATGCTCTTCATTTCAGCATCGACACCGCGTCTTTTCAAACGCCGGATCTCATTGCTGGCAAGACGTTCTGCTTCTGCTCGACCTATGGGAGCACCGTTGATACCGACGCGATCGGTGGGGATGCGAGCCAATGTGATGGTTTCAGGCTTTGGCGTATCCGCCTGCTTGGCCGCATCCTGATTCGCAGTCGCTGCAGCATCTGCCGGTGGTGCGGGCTTGGGTGCGGTGATGATGACGTATTCGTGAGGGTTCTCCTCGTGAACAAACAGTTGTTGATCGCGAATTGACTGTGCTCCAGCTGGCACATGAACCGGACGCGCCCAAGCTTGGGCTAATCCCAAGCGAGACATGGCATCCGGGGTCATCAGCTCACCTGCCGAAACAAAGGCATGGCTGCTGGTCAAAACGACTGTGAGGAAAACTACCAACAAACGGTTCATAACGAATCGCTTCCTAGGAACGAGTGCGGTACCCGATGGGCAACTTGAAAAGGGGGCGTACCCCGACCCTCTATTCTAGTCGACTATCTACGTTTCAGCGAATCTTTGCTGAAACGCTTTTCAAACAGGGGGGCGGGACGTGCCCGCTTTGGTAGCTATGCCGATTGATCCGATATTTTTGCCGCAAATACAGCACCATTTTGGCATCGGTGGGACGCCGCGGAGCCTATTCAAATTGGGGACGTTGCTAATTGGGGATGAATTGCACGATAATTCGCAGAGGTTTTTTACTCATATTTCCCCCGCTGTTGAATAATCCGTGACTCTCATGAATTCCGCTGAAAAAAACGTTTTGATGCTCGTAGGTGACTTTGTTGAAGATTACGAGGCGATGGTTCCCTTTCAGATTTTGCTTTGTGCAGGCCACCATGTCGCCACCGTTTGTCCCGGGAAAAGTGCTGGTGACACAGTTGCCACCGCGATCCATGACTTTGAAGGGCATCAGACCTACAGCGAGAAACCGGGGCACCATTTTGGAGTGACGCACGACTTTGAAGGGCTCAACCCCGNGGAATACGACGCTTTGGTGATCCCCGGTGGTCGTGCTCCTGAGTACTTGAGGCTCGANCCGCAGGTGATCGAGTTNGTTCAGCACTTCGGAAATGCCGGAAAGCCGATCGCGGCTATCTGTCATGGCCCGCAGATTTTGGCCGCTGCAGGGCTTTTGAAGGATCGNCAATGCAGTTGCTATCCGGCTGTGGCGCCCGAAGTTGCTGCAGGTGGTGGCTCTTATGTGGAGCCAGACGCAACGATGGATTCAGCACACGTCGACGGCAATCTGGTCACGGCCCCNGCNTGGCCCGCACATCCCAAGTGGATGCGTGCCTTTCTTGAGCTGCTGGCAAAGTGATAGGAGCCGGACGCTGCCGTAAGATTGTGACAGCGTTGGCACAAGAAAAACACGTCTGTGAAAGACCATGGCTGTGAAAGCTCAGGTCTCTCGAGACTGAGATTTCGCTTGCTGGCCTGCCCTGTTTGGGGGCCCGCCATTGAGATGACCGCTAGCCAGATCAAGANTTGGCGGAAGGGGCATCATCGCTGGCTGGTAACCACGCTACAATGCGGGCCGTTGTTTTGAATCCCTTGCTGTGTCTCGAAAAACCTTTGCTCAAGGATGCCTGATTCGGATGAGTACTGCTACGCTGCCGCCACGCGATGAAGTGAGTCTTGGTGATTGCTGGGACCTAACCAGCCTATGTGCGGATGATGACGCATGGGAATTGGATTTTAAAAAACTGGAAGAACAGATCCCAACCTATGAGACCTTTCGTGGGCGACTTGCCGAGTCAGCAGAAGTGCTGCAGGCCGCACTGGCGTTCGATAGTGAATTTGAACAGACGGCCGAACGCTTGGGGACCTATGCGTTCTTGAAGACGACAGAGGATCAAGCTAACAGCAACTATCAGGCGCTCAAAGCCCGCTATCAGAATCTGGCTGTCAGAGCCAGCCAAGCTGCAAGTTTCATGCGGCCTGAGATATTGGCGATCGATGCCGATGCCATGGCGGTAATGATGAGTGACGAGCGACTGGAACTGTATCGCTTGCAGTTGGAACGGTTGGTGAGATACCGCTCGCACACCCTCAGTGACAATGAGGAACGTCTGTTGGCGATGCAGGGAGAAATGGCGTCAGCTGCCGGGAACGCATTCCGCCAGCTCAATGATGCCGACTTGCGGTTCGGAGAGGTCGAGGATCACAACGGACGCTCCATTGAATTGTCGCACGCGACGTTTGGCCAACTGCTCATCAGTCCCCAACGCAAAGTCCGACGCAATGCATTTGATCAGTATTACAGCCAGTTTGCTGCGCATGAAAATACTCTCTCGGCAACTCTTTGCGGCAGCATTCAACGTGACGTCTATTATGCTCAAGCCCGCAATTATTCCAGTAGCCTTGATGCNGCACTTTTTCCGGACAATGTTCCGGTGGATGTTTATGACAACCTTATCGCTGCAGTGCGTGACTCGCTGCCCAAGGTTCATCACTATTTAGATGTCCGAAAACGGAAAATGGGACTGAAGGATCTTCACCACTACGATACGTATGTTCCGATTCTCAGTGATATCGAGAAGCGACATACATGGGATGATGCAGTCGATGTCGTGGTGGAGTCCCTGGCACCGCTGGGCAGCGAATATACGACAACCCTGGAAGCCGGTTTGCGTGGCCGTTGGGCAGATCGCTATCCCAATCGAGGCAAACAGAGTGGCGCATTCAGCTGCGGCTCATTTGTAGGTGACCCATTCATTTTGATGAATTTCAAGCCAGAAGTGTTGAACGATGTGTTCACGCTTACGCACGAGGCAGGTCATTCGATGCACAGTTGGTACTCTGCTTCCAGCCAGCCGTTTGAGTATTACAACTACACGATCTTTGTTGCCGAGGTCGCGAGCACTTTCAATGAGCAATTATTGACAGACCATTTGTTGAAAAATGCGGTGGATGATAAAGAGCGTGCTTATTTGATCAATAACGAATTGGACAGTCTTCGTGCGACGGTTGTACGGCAAACCATGTTTGCTGAGTTTGAAAANATCACGCATGAGATGGCCGAAGCGGGCGAGCCTTTGACGGTGGAATCTTTTCGCAATGTTTATCGTGGTTTGTTGGAGGCTTATTTCGGTCCTGACTTTGTGATCGACAAATGTATGGAACTGGAGTGTTTTCGGATCCCTCACTTTTACCGGGCGTTTTACGTTTACAAATACGCCACNGGGTTGAGTGCCGCAGTTGCCCTGTCTCGGCGGGTGCTGGCGGGNGGTGACAAAGAACTGGGTGACTACCTTGCTTTTCTTCGTGGTGGTTGCAGTAAAGATCCACTTGATCTTTTGAAAGGAGCAGGTGTCGACATGACAAGTGCTGAACCTGTTGCCACGACCTTGAAAAGGTTTGGCGATCTAACCGAAGAGCTTGACCGACTTCTGTAATGCCAACCACGTTTTGTCATGCAAACGACGTTGAAAGCGAATGATCTGAAGCCAGCTGCCCAGCAGTTGGCCGATATCGATCCTGCCCTCAGGGATGTTNTGGAAAGACATGGACCGCCTCCCTTGTGGAAGCGTCCTGCGACCTTTTCGACGCTCGTGCATGTTTTGCTCGAGCAGCAAGTGTCGCTCGTTTCAGCAATGGCGACCTTCNAACGTCTGAACGCTGCCTGCGAGGGGCGTGTNACTGCGCCGCGTGTTAGAAACCTAGGGCCCGATGAGTTGCGGGGTCTGGGGTTCACGCGACAGAAAGCACGGTACGCCACGGCTTTGGCTGCCGATGTGGTGGCCGGGCGTTTTCAGGTGGGCACCTTGCGGCATCTGCCTGATGATGAGGCAATGTCTCAAATCACTGGCTGTCTCGGGTTTGGTACCTGGTCAGCCAACGTGTTTCTGCTGCTGGCGCTTGCACGTCCCGATGTGCTGCCGCTGGGCGATCTGGCTCTGGTCAAAGGGATGCATGAACTCGATGGAGGCAACTACGAAGACGNGGNGGCTTTGTTGTCGCGTGCGGAAAGGTGGAGACCCTACCGTGGTGTAGCAACCCGAATGATATGGCAACTCTATTTGACGAATCGCAATCGGCTTGATGAGATGNCNGGCTAGGCGATCGTCGNCTTGTTNCCAGGGACTGCGACTGTGTAGCGGCCATCGGTTGTGGGCTGAATGGGGGCAAGGTCCTCGAGCGACTTCAATGNGTCGGTGTCGGCGAGCTGNGTTGTNCTNTTCATCGCATCGCTCCACTTCACCCNTTTGCCACTGTAAGTTGCCATGCGACCCATGATTGCCGTCATCGTGCTGTAAGCGCCGTAGTCACCCTCGTTGGGCAAGTCACCTGCTCGCAAGGCAGTNAACAAGGCGTCCTGTTCCAGTTGACANCCNTTCCCACGCGTCTCTGTGCTATTGCTTTCCCATTGTTTTTTTCCGTTGCGATCGCGGATGACCGAGCGACTGATNTCGGCTACNCCGGTGGTGCCGTGGATGTGCTCGCTGACACTGTTCCAACATCCCNGGATATGCCGACATTGGCTGAGCAGTTTGAGGCCATTGCGGTAGGTGTACTCGACCATGTGATGATCAAATATTTGACCGTGGTCTGGCCCTGTTCGAACTTCACGTCCNCCCACGCCTTGAGCTTCAATCGGGTAACTCTGNGCAACCCAGTTNATGACATCAAGGTTNTGAATGTGCTGTTCGTCAATGTGGTCTCCACCNAGCCAAGTGAAGTAATACCAATTTCGTAACTGATATCCCAGCTCCGTCTGATTCTTTTGTCGTGGGCGAACCCAGACTCCGCCGCCGTTCCAGTAGGCCCGTGCAAAAATCAGATCGCCGATCGCACCCCGATGGATTTGATCGATGCACTGCTGGTATGGGATCTCATGTCGACGTTGCAATCCGACTTGTACGGCAAGGCCCTTTTTCTTTGCCACTTGGTTCGCTGCAAGAACGCGGCGGACNCCGGGGGCATCTGTTGCAACCGGNTTTTCCATGAAAATNTGTTTGCCGGCATCCACTGCCGCCTCGAAATGCTGTGGACGAAAGCCTGGTGNNGTGGCAAGAAAGACGACATTGGCGTCGCTATCCATGACCGACTGATACGCCTCAAGCCCCTCGTATCGTCGACCCACGCAATCGACCTTGTCTGAGTGCATACTCTTGATTGATCGGTAGGACTTCTGAAGGTTGCTGCCGAAGGCGTCTGCCATGGCAACGAGTTTGACTCCCCCGTCCCCCGCGTTGAGCGCCTGAATCGTTGCAGCTGTTCCTCGACCACCACAGCCAATCAGCCCAATCTTGATGGTGTCACTGCCAATGACATGTGCTGATTGGGCAACACTTAAGGTGCTACCCCCAATCGCACCACCAGCCAGCATCATGCTGCCATTCTTGATGAAATTGCGTCGAGTCGGCGTGGTGCCGGCAGATGAATGTTGTGACTTCACGGTTGTCTGTTGGGGGCAGGTTAACAGGTGGGGGTAGGCATCAGTGGTAGCGTGACGCTTGTTGCAGCACACGCATCTTCGGTAACGCTCGCATGCCGCGAGGGTATGAATTCAGGTTGCCACGGTTCCGGCGGTGATCTGGTGCGCCGAATCCGTCATCTCGCATTCTCTCGGATTCTGAGCAGTGGGGATCTCACGTTGCCGCCTCAATTCTAACGTCGTCCTTAGTCTAAAGGGGCGTTTATATTGTTGCCAGCTTTTTATCTTTGACGAGTCTCCTTGGGATCGACATAGATAGGCTCCGGAAGGGTTTCCGGACGCCACAATACGGTGGCCTCAATGATTGAATCTGGTGGTTGTACGATCTCGCCCTTTTCTTTCTTCTTGCTTGGATCGACACGACGAAGGCGGGAAATCGCATTCATACCCTTGGTTACGCGTCCGAACACAGTCTGCTTTTCGGAAGCGGAAACTAACGGTAACAACAGAATTGTGAATTGACTGCTTGCAGAATCGGGGAAAAAGTTACCCGATTCGTCTTCGGGAATCTTTGCCATCAGCAAGGAACCACGTAACCCATGACGTACGCCCTCGCGTTGGTGTTCGTCCTTTAAATATTGCCCTGAATTCCCCAGTCCATCGCCGTTGGGGTCTCCCGTCAATGCGAGCATGTCTTGAATCACGACTAGAAAGTCGAGGCCATCGTAAAATCCACTCTCTACAAGCTTGATGAAGTGGGAAACTGCTGACGGAGCTTGATTGATGTAAAGCTCGACTTCAACATCACCTTGGGTCGTTTTCAGATTAACTCGTGGCAACTTGTTGTCTGTTGCTTGCTGCTCTTGCTTGCGAATTTCCATTTCCTCATTGAACTGCTTCTCGTGCTCGTCCAAAAAGAAGCTGAGGGCGCCATCTGTTTCATTGAATTCCTTGTCACCTAAGACTTCGGGCTTCGTCAGGACTTTATAGATCTTTCGCGCGGTGTCGAATTGTCCCGTTGTCATGGCGGATCTCGCTGCTGCCTTCCAGACGTACTCAAGCTGTGAGTTATTGTCCATCAGAAAGGTTGCACCTTGCAGCGTGGCAATGTCATAAATGCTGTTCTCAAAGCGATGTTGGATCATCGTCACCAGAAATGTGATCGCATCTTCGTTGTATTCACCCATCATGGTGAGTGCCAAAGCGGTGTCGTAATGTTCGTCCAGTCGCTGCTGCACATCGTCGCGTTGCTCGAAAAACAACTGCCTTGCAGCAGGAGTGCGGACGTCGTGGTTCAGATAACGAACGAAGGTCGCGCGTTGGTCGGCAACTGCCTTCACCAGATTGGCTCGGGACTTTTTGTAGGCAGCCGCTCGCTTGTCCAGTTCGGCGACGTATTCGGGATCCTTCAACAACTCCTCGCGATACTCTTCAGGAGTCATCTCACTAGTTGCTCCGGCGTCCTGCACACCAGCAGCAGGAAGAATGCCCGGCACCGTTGAAATGCCCGGCACTGCCGGAAGCCCCGGCACTGTTGGTGGCGTTGGTGCATCGGTCTCGGATGCGGGGGCCACGGGTGAAAGATCGGCCTCAGGTGACGACTGCTTAGCCTTACCAGTGGAGTCTGTTTCCGTGGATTCGGGATTGCTGGAAGCTGAACTGCTATCCCCCGTCGCGGGATTCTGTGCGGCCGGCTGACCCGTTACTGACTCTTGGGCGACGGCCGATAGCGGCAGGCCACTGGCTGCGATCACGCAAACCAGTGTCACTGCAGAAAAAAAAGAGCGGGCAAGCCAAATCATGGAAATCGCGGGGGGGTGTGAGAACTTGGAATCCGTCAGTGATACGCTCGTGCTGGCACTTACGTTCGTTTGATTCACCCCAATATTCTGATGGAAAAACCGTTCTTGCGGGATGGTGCTGAATTTCCCACTTGGCGGGTATACTTATGAAATGAATTTTCCCAAAAAACAAAATACACGCCGCACGAAGAGCGGCGGGGCTGCCAAGTCGTCAGGTTCAACCAAGCCCAAGCACGCAGGTGGGGCCAAGCCAAGCAAACCTACCAAGCTCCGCGTGATCGGAGGCGATATGCGGGGCAGAATCATCCACTATCACGGGGAAGAGTTCACGCGGCCGATGAAGGACAATATCCGGGAAAACCTGTTCAACATTCTAGGAAAGGCGGTCAAGGGCGCGATTTGCTTTGATATGTTCGCCGGAACTGGTGCAATGGGATTTGAGTCTCTTAGCCGCGGCGCCGTTTCAGCAGTATTGGTCGAGCAGAATCGGCAAGCCGTCAAGTTCATCAACAAAACGGCTGACACGCTTGATATCCAGTCGCGGCTTCGGGTGGTCACCGGAGACAGCTTTCGGCTGGCAGGGAATCTACTCGAACCACCCCAAGACGATACGCCGTGGATCGTGTTTCTCTGTCCACCCTATATTCTCTGGGAAGAATCGCTCGAACAGTTGAACCACATCATTCAACTGACGCTCGACAATGCTCCTCCTGGTAGCGTGCTGGTTGCTGAGACTGAAAAAAAATTCGATGCAACCAAGTTGCCACCGGGAGAATGGGACTTTCGCGAGTACGGTGGCACTCGCTTAGCCTTCATCGAACCCGCCATGAAATGTGGGCTGCGGATGTGATCAGAAGCGTGAACTGACCGCGTGCCGTGAGCTTTTCGCTGACCCTTCGGGGGCTGGTTTGCCAGCTGGCGCGAGGAAACCTGATTTCGGTGTATCCTGCAGGACTCTTTCTCAGTGGCGCCATATATAGTGGAATTCCAGTTCCCTGCTTTTCCTACTCTGCCTGTTTTTACTCCACGGAGTCCTCGGACTTGATTTCGTGTCTGGCAATGTAGTATCACCGAGAGGTTGGTTGAAGGTTCTGGCCCGGTACTCAGACGCTGTGATTCGTAATGTCACGTTTTTTCTTCGGCATGTTGACTGGTGCGGCAATTCTCTACGTCGGGATGCACTTCCATTTCGTACGAGGTGATGGCGGAGTTTTTCTGGTTCCGAAAACAGAGAGCACGCTTTCAGATGTCTACGTGGACATTCGCGATTTTCGACTCGATCACTGGAAAGCTCACAAGCCTTTGGCTCAGGCGATCATGGCTAGTAACCAAAAGCATCTGGCACAAGAAACGCCTCCCCTCGCATTTCGTGACACGGTCGAAGATGTCGTCAGTGGGTTGTTGAGTCGGTAAACAGACTTGGCTGGATTAATTGCACGCGGGATTTGTGTGCGGGCACACATCTGACGCTTTCGAGTGCTGCCATGAGTTGAAGCAGGTTGCGTGTTCCGGCAGTTTGCCTCCCCACTCCACGATGCTTGGTTCATTTGGGCTGATTTTCTGGTGATGGCAAACGCTTTCAGTCCTCAGCTAGTGGCGATGTAATCGTCAATCGTGTCACGAACTGCATTGGAGTCATGATTGACGTTCCACGCGTCACTGTTCTCCCATGCATGATCGTTCTTTTCTGCAGCATTGCGCCATGGCTTGCATGCTGTCGTCTTTGGGATTCGGTCGAGTTGCCAGCGTTGTTAGACCGATTGCCCTCTAAGTAGGGAACTTCCAAACAGCGTCTATAACCTCCCGCCGCCTTCATCTTTTGTTGCCTTCAAGTCACCCATCGCTGACGTTTGTACGCACGAGGACCAAGTTGGCAGCATAGGAACTCCGTAACCATGTCCATGTATCGCAATCGTTACTTTCTAGCAGGCATCCTATTAATCTTGCTGGGAATTCAATTTCGGATGGTCGACTCGTTTGTGTTGAACGAGCACACGACTCGAGCTCTCGCCCGCGTGTCGAAAACCGGAGCGGTCGCCGACACGTCCAGCATGAGTTCAATGATGCTGGGAATCCATCCCAATCCGACAAAACGTGTTGAGCCACCGCGATGGCTTGGATTGGCAATGATTGCCATGGGAGCGATTGTCAGCTTTCATGCCATTGCGATGCCCAAAACCTGACGCTGGCGGACGGCATTGCGTACAGAAGAGTGCCACAGCCATCAGTCGGATCTTCGAGCGTTTTCTGTGTGCGATCGGTACGCAGTTTCCGACACCGGTGATTGTGGGGTCTCAAGAAAATGAGATCCGCACAAGTTAACGTGGTAATTAAGTGGGTGTTAGGCGGAGTCTGTTGCCATCGGCCGTTTGCCTCGCTGAAATGTCAGAATAATTAACGCGTCTGGCTGTGAAGATTGTTTTTATCATTTAGTGGTAGCGGTCCACCCTCCGACCGGACGCCACTCGGATCGATCGCGTGCAGATATCTCCCTCCCGTCTGCACGCGACCGTTCCTACCCGCAAAGTCGATGTGAAGGCTTTGCGAGTTTGTGTCTGTTTTGCGTTAGTGGCAACCAGAGTTTCACTGCGAAACAGGCTGAACCAGCAGCACCGGATTTCACTACTGTCTGTCTATCGCATTACACCGATTCGATTGGTTATCAGTCATGGGTTCACTTTTAAATAGCGCACAGCTCTCGTGGAAAGTCAGCGCGGGGCGACAATTCCATCTTCACTTGTCCCCTGTCGCAACTTGCCTGCTAACCGGATTCGTTCTCAGTTCATTCGTTTGCCTTTCCTGCACGTCGGCTGGTCGTATCAATGCTGCTGAGCCGCAAAGTGCAGCGAAAGTTGCCTTGCAGGGTGATGGACGATTTCTCGGCTACAAGAGACTTCGAGAGGGGGCGAGGGTCCCTGCAACCTTAGGCACTGTGGTCGCTTTGGGGCCTCGGAGATGGGCCTTCGTTCCGGCAGCAGCACCTGTCTTGGATTCTGTCCAGCCTGTGACTGAGTCTGAATCGGTGGAGATCGCCGTTACCCAGCAGGGGGGAACCGTGGCACGTCGTGTGGATTCCGTCACGCTCTCGACCGAAGTTCCAGCAACCCATAATCGCGGCGATCGTAGTCGTGCAGACGCAGCCGCGTTCACATTGCAAGACACCGTTAGCTCCGAGGCAAGTGAGAATAACAGTGAGCATATCGTTCTGATTACCGAGAATCTGATGCTGCAACGGATCGTTCAGGCGATCAGGAAAGATGAGCTCGATAGTTTGTGGCAGATTACGGGGCGGGTGACGGAGTACTTTGGGGAGAATCGCCTGACCATTTTGACTGCCCAAAGAGGGCAGGCGAAGCAGCTGCCGCCCGCAGCGAAACGCTGAATGATGCCTTCGAAGCCGTGATTTAACGGTTGCGTAAACTGATCTGCAGCGAATCCCCTGATTTGCAGTTTCCCTCGGGCTGCGACGGCGTGCCACGTTGTCGTTTCAAGGGCTAAATGCTAGCATGTTGTTGCTGCAGGACGGGGTGCTCGCAAGGAAATGCGAAGCACGTGATCTCGCTCTGCTACTGTCCTCGAAACAGGCACAATGGGCGGATTCATGAGTCAGGTGGAAGTTGGCAAGACCGGGTTCAGTGGCACGTGTCGGGTGGTATCTATGACCCACAAAACCCTCAATGCGACCGGTGCTGTTGCGGAGTGCATGGGGATTTTGGCCGAACTCGGGCAGGAAACTGCCACTGGCTGCTCAGTACCATCGCTGTTCGTCGATATGTCAGAGATCGATCGTATCACAAGCGAGGGTTTGAACGAACTCATTGGGCTAAACAGCGAGGCTCGTGCTCAGGGCGTCACAATTCAATTGCTCGACGTTTGCCCCAGTGTTCGGGACGTCTTTAAACTGACGAGGCTCGAAAGGATGTTTGAGTTCGGAACCATCGCTTCGATGGATTGAACTCGGATTTACCGCCCTGACCGTCGCAGACCGAATCGCGAGCGGTCGTTTCAGGTCAGCCTAGAACTGTTGCAGAAATCGAAGATCGCCACTGTACAGGTCGCGAATATCGGTGATGCCGTGTCGCCGCATGCATAGACGTTCTACGCCGAGGCCAAAAGCGAATCCACTGTAGACTTCAGGATCATATCCCACCGCTTCAAAGACGGCAGGGTCAACCATGCCCGCACCCCCAAATTCGATCCAGGCACCGTTCCAATAAAAATCCACCTCGACACTTGGTTCCGTGAACGGAAAGAAAGATGGTCGGAATCGTATTTCGACGTCATCGCCCAGATAATTTGTGGCAAACACTCGCAGCACGGTCTTTAGATTTGCCATCGTGACATGCTTATCGACCAGCAAACCTTCCATTTGATGAAACATCGGGAAGTGCGTCGCATCGGGAGCATCCGGCCGGTAAACCCTACCGAGTGAAATCACGCGTACGGGAGGCTGTTTGTTCTCCATCACGCGGATTTGGACGGTGCTCGTCTGGCTACGCAGAAGTTGGCTGCCTTCCAGCGTCCGGTCGCCAGATCCACTCTTCGCGGTTGCGAGATAGAAGTTATCGAGTGGATCTCTCGCGGGATGATCTTCTGGGATATTAAGAGCGACGAAGTTATGCCACGGGTCTTCAACCTCGGGACCTTCTGCTGCCTCAAAGCCCATTCGCCCCATGATTTCCATCAGGTGCGTGATTGTCTGGGTCACAGGGTGGACATGACCAATGGTCGGGCGTGATCCGGGCAAACTCGGATCGAAGGTGGGATCAGCGCCAGTTGAATCGACACCGCTCAATCGTTCCTTTGCACTATCGAACGTGGTCTGAACGTTCGATTTGAACTGGTTGAGACGCATGCCCGCAGTCTTGCGGTCACCTTTGTCAATCGACCCCATTCGCTTTTGCACATCGCGAAGTGCACCGCTCTTCTGCCCAAGGTAGCGTACGCGTGCTACCTCAAGTGCGTCGGAGTCGGAAGCGTTCTGGAAGGCCGCTGATGCCTCCTCTTCCAAACCATCCAGGGTCGATAAAAAGTCCTGAAGCGACATGAGTTACGCCGTCGCGGATTCCGCGAGCGTTTCCTTCACCTTGTCACAAATGTCTTTGAAGGCTGCCGCATCGTGGATCGCCATCTCTGAAAGCGTTTTGCGGTCCAGTTCGATGTTGGCGAGTTTCAAACCATAAATGAACTCGCTGTATCGCAAGCCATGCTGACGTGTACCCGCATTGATTCGAGTGATCCAAAGTTTGCGGAAGTCACGCTTACGGACTCGACGGTCACGGAAGGCATATGCACCGCTTCGCAGCAACGTCTCTTTGACAGTACGAGTCAGTTTTCCGCGTCCACCGCGATAACCTTTGGCTCGCTTGAAGAGACGTTTCTTGGACTTATGTCTTGCCGAACCGATTGTGGTACGCATGGTTCTTTACCTGTCTTGGATTACTTGAAGGTTGCTTATTTGACTGATTGATTTTTCAACTCAGGTCCCAGGAACCGTCACGCAAAGAACGTGAACCCTGAAGTTCTACCCAGCTGAATTGAAGGAACTATCCTTCAAGGGGGCCGCTTTATCTGCGACGTCTGCCTCTGCGACGTCTGACTGTGTCACGTAGGCCCTTGGGTAAAATCCAAGTGACCGTTCGTCTGTTTACCGAGAGCATGCGAGCTCGTCGACCGCACGTTGCCACAGTTCTCTCATTCTCACACCCGAAGGTGAAGATGTCGAGACACCGTTAGTAGCTGTTTCCGTTCAACGCAGCGTGGATGGTCTTTTCCATGCAGCCATCGACTGCCGTGGTTCCACGCAGGTTGCGTCGTCGCTTGGAGGAAATTGCTTGAGCCAAGTGGCTTGTTCCGCTGCTGCGATGCATCGCTTTGCCTTTAGCAGAAAGCCGAAAACGCTTCTTCGTGCCTTTGTGCGTTTTGATCTTGGTCTTACCTTTAGCCTTAGTCATCACTCTCGCCCGAATGGGATGTCGTTAAATCTATATCTACGGTGCATTTACGAAGGCGGAAGGATAGCGGAGCCACCCAAACTTGGGAAGTCCTAATGCCTTAACCTTCGCAGAACTCGCCAAAGTCGTGCTCAGCACGGTATGACATTGGCGTTTCGCTCTTGCCTTCGATAGCGGAATTTACCCGATTTACGCCTGAAGTCACCACCTAATGCGGCCAAATTAAACGTTTCAAAGCTGCTTTTTTGGTTGCCGGTGTGCAGCCAAAAATGCTGTTTTACAGGTTTTTACATGAATTTACCGGTTGGTTCTTCGCCTAACATCGTCCATTTCAGCTGCCAGCTTCACCTGATCGCTCCTCATTGCCAAACGCCACTTTCTCCCAGCACTGTCTCCCCAATATGTCTCCTAATCACCGCAGGCACCTTTTAATCTGCCTACCACCGGTTTTCCGCATGTTCGGCTTCCGGAGAGGGGGCCGGCTCGCTTAGGTCGCACTGTCTGGGGGCACAGCTTTTGGGGGCACAGCGGAGACGCCCAGCTCTGCCGTTAGCGGTTACGCGTTTCGGATTGTGGCAACCGTGCAACGGTAGCCTGTGTGTGGTTTTTCTTCACTTGCTGCGTGATCAATGGCAGGGTTTGCGATCCATCTTATCGTCACAATTGGAATTCTCATCGGGCCTAAGCCGGCGGCGAGGCCTAGCCGCCGATAAATCACTAAACGCATTAGTGGGTCACCATTAAGATTCTGAAGTCAGCGCAATTCCACTCCGGAACGACGGCAACAATATGCCTAATTTTGATGAAAACGGCTTACGAAAAGCAGCCATTCTGCTGATGAGTATGCCTACGAAGAATGCCGCTCAAGTGCTGGGGCAATTGCCTCCCAGTTACATCGAG
>PAUV01000025.1 GCA_002712845.1 Rhodopirellula sp.
CTTTGGCAGTTCCTTCAACACATTCCCCGCCTCTTTGCCATCCTACGGCCAAAATTGTCCCCGTCAGCATGCAACCAAAGGTGTAAGCGGCCGTAGGAATGGTTGCCAAACTGTCCTCACCGTAGAGGGTCACTGCCAATGCAGTGCCCAGACCGGCATTTTGCATTCCCACCTCCAAGGTCAATGCTCTTCGACAAGCCTCCGGGAGTTTCGCGACGCCTCCAACAAACCACCCAGCCAGATAACCAATCACATTGATCACCAACAAAGCCAACACCAGCACCAGACCCACATGCATCAGATTTTCACGATCGCCTGCGACGACGATGACAATGATCCAAAGCAAGGTGAACGAGGCTATTCTGGGTCCCCACACCTCAGCCCAGTTTTGAAAACGATTCCACGTCCGACATGCGCGAAAACCCAACACTGTGGGCAGCACCACCAACACGGACAAACGAATGGAAGATTCGAGCAGTGATTTTTCAGTCGCGGCACTAGCCACAACCCACAGCACCAGAGGGACAGTCAGCGGCGATAACAAGGTCGCGACACTGGTTAAGCTGACTGAATACGCGACACTTCCCCGAGCAGTGCTGGTCAACACGTTGGACGCCATGGCTCCAGGTACACACCCAACCAGAATAACGCCGTTTGCGATATCTCGGTCAAGAGGAATCAGTTGAGTAACACCCCAGGCGGCTGCCGGCATAACAAGGACCTGCGTCAGCACACCCAACACGACCCACCACGGGTGCTTAAACAAAGGCCGAAGTTCATCCTGACGCACCAGCGTACCGAGGAAAAACATCGCAAATGCAACCAAGGCCCAAATCAGCGGACCCTTGATCGACGCAGGCGGTGTGAAAGGATCGAACTGCATTTGCTGCACTGGCCAGGCATAGGCCAGCAGAGAAGTGAACACCAACCAAAACAGCAGTGAATTAAAAATACGATTCAACGATCTAACCCCACTTCACCCAATACCCCAAAACCCTGCAACGCTTGAACTGCCTCCTGACCGCCCCGGCAACATTTCGCATGCCAATCTCTAGAGAGTGCAGCACTTATGTTTTCTGGCTTGTCATCCAGAAAAAGCAGACTTGGCGCAGAAACACCGGCTCTTTCCTCTGCCACCTGATAAATCACCGAATCTGGTTTCATCGCTCCCTCCTCAAAACTGAGAACGATTGCATCAAACCGGAATTGATTCATCAAATAGGATTGACGGCGAATCCAATCCCAATGCGCATGACACGTGTTGGATAGTAGTCCAACACCAAATCCATTTTCTCGCACGCGATTCAGAACTTCAGCCATCATATCAATGGGTTTGAACATATTACTGACTGCATCGAGCAAACCTGCGGTCGGCATACACTCTGCATTGCCCCCAAACAACTGACGAATCTGCTCTGCGAATTCTTCACCACTGACGTGTCCATGCTCAAATCGGTCTTGGACACCACTATCATAAATGGCCTCCCACGCCTGCTGCTTTCGCACACCAAATCTATCAGCAAGATTATTGCATGCGATATTCGGATCAAAACTGACCAACACATTTCCCAAATCAAAATAGACAAATTCGATTTGATGCTTCATGGTTCAGTGGATTGATTCAGACGTAGGCCGGATGACTCAGCGATCAAAACAGGATCACGAGTCGACAGAAAAGTGCCGGGTTCAAAGCCCCCGGATCACAATGGGCGGATACGAATATTGCGGTACCAAGCTTCCGTAGGTTTGCCGCTATGGATTTGCAAACCGATCTTCCCATGCTGGGGAATGGCATCATCCATTTCGGTGTAATCTACGGTGCGTTCACCGTTCACAAAAATTTGCACACGGGGCCCTTTGCATATCACTCGCATGGAATTCCACTGATCGGGCTTCACCAACTTTTTCCCCAGATCGGCGCCGGGTTCAGCCAACATTTTATTCCGTCTCGACTCATCGTATAAAGCGCCCCAAACCGGTCGATTCCAGGCGTTACCAATATCGGCCTGATAGCCGGAGACTTCACTACTTTCAGCAACCCGCTGAGAACGAAATTGGACACCAGCATTTTTTCCCTCCCCAACCAATTTCGCATCAAATCTAAGTTCAAAGTCGGCATACTCGCGTGTCGTACAAAGAAATTCGTTATTCGGAATTTGCTCTGTCAAGCGTCCAGCCACGATCGCCTTGTCCTCAACGCGGAACCAATACGCGTTTCCTTCCCATCCCAGAAGTGAATTCCCATCGAAAAGCGGTAATGAATACACAGAAAAATCGTCTTTATCATCCTCTGCCATGGAATTCAGCGTTACGATCTGCATGAGAACCAGCAAACCAAATGCGGTAAATAGCGTGCGTTTCAAGGTAAGCTCCCTGTCAAAAGTCCAATCCCTTTTTCATTTGTTTGCTGATGATCATAATCGGTGACGTTCTGCCCGTCGCAATGAAGCTAAAAAAAGAAACTCCATGAACCAGCCACTCAACAAATACAGCAGCAAAATCACCCAACCCAAGAGCCAGGGGGCATCGCAAGCGATGCTTTATGCCACAGGCATGCAACCGGAAGACATGGACAAGGCTCAAGTCGGAATCGCCAGTGTCTGGTATGAGGGCAACAGTTGCAACATGCACCTTCTCGACCTCGCGGCAGAAGTGAAAACGGGTGTCACTGCAGCAGGGCTTGTCGGCATGCGTTTCAACACGATCGGTGTCAGCGATGGAATTTCCATGGGCACTGATGGAATGAGCTACAGCTTACAGAGTCGTGATCTCATTGCTGATTCGATCGAAACGATCATGGGGGCTCAATGGTACGACGGCCTGATCGCGTTGCCAGGCTGCGACAAAAACATGCCGGGCTGCGTGATGGCGATGGGTCGACTCAACCGCCCAGCGATTATGGTTTATGGAGGGACGATCAAACCAGGAAGCTTCAAAGATGAAAAGCTGGACATCGTGAGCGCCTTTCAATGCTACGGTCAATTCATCGCAGGCCAAATCAGCGAGGAGGAGCGTTCAGAAATTGTCCGTCGTAGCTGTCCAGGTGCCGGAGCGTGTGGGGGCATGTACACCGCGAACACGATGGCCACCGCGATCGAGGCCTTGGGCATGTCTCTACCTTACTCGGCCAGCATACCTGCTGAAGATCCTGCCAAAAAAGAAGAATGTCAACGAGCCGGGGATGCCATCCTCAAACTTCTTGAAGCTGACATCAAACCTCGTGACATCATGACGCGCACCGCGTTTGAAAATGCCATGGTTACCGTCATGGCATTGGGTGGCAGCACGAATGCAGTCCTGCACCTGATTGCCATGGCTCGAAGCGTCGATGTCGATCTGACAATCGAAGATTTCCAATCCGTCAGTGACCGCATTCCTTACCTTGCTGATTTGAAACCCAGTGGCAAATTTGTTCAGGAAGACCTGCACTCGATCGGCGGCACACCCGCTGTCATGAAATACCTGCTTGAGAAAGGTCTGATGGATGGAAACTGCATGACAGTCACTGGGAAAACACTTGCAGAAAATGTCAAGGACCTGCCCGGACTGAAAGAAGGGCAGACGATCATCAGCCCCGTCGAGAAACCGTTAAAAGAATCAGGACACATTCGAATCCTGCGAGGGTCACTTGCAACCGAAGGTGCGGTTGCGAAAATCACAGGAAAGGAAGGCCTGACATTCAGTGGACCAGCCCGTTGCTTTGACAGTGAAGAAGACATGCTGCATGCCTTGGAACAAAACCAGATCCAGAAAGGGGATGTGGTTGTGATTCGATACGAAGGTCCCAAAGGTGGTCCCGGCATGCCTGAAATGTTGACACCGACCAGCGCCATCATGGGAGCAGGACTGGGGTCAGATGTTGCCATGCTGACAGACGGGCGATTCAGCGGAGGCAGTCATGGTTTCATCGTGGGGCATATCACACCAGAAGCACAGCTTGGTGGACCTCTTGCGCTTCTAGTCGATGGCGATATCGTCACCATCGATGCAGAAACCAATCGACTCGATGTCGATGTCAGCGAGGAAGTGCTGGCTGAACGGGCCGCTGCCTGGAACGCGCCACCCCTGAAAGCGACCCGAGGCACGCTCTTCAAGTACATCAAGTGTGTCAAAACAGCCAGTGAGGGCTGTGTCACCGACGAATGAACCGCACCAGGATCGGTGCAATAAGCTCTGCTGAGATTGCTGCAGAGGGTTGATATCAGTTGTAGATACGAATCGTGACAGAGAACTGGCTAACTTTGATTTCAAGCCCAATCGACTGGGCAATGATGAAAAGGCCGGTTGTAGGAGGCGATTCTCCGGCACTATGCCTCGACTCAACGACTCAAGTGATTTGAGCCGGGGCTCATGCCAATTTATAGTGTTATCGCGACTCCGTGCTGCATCGCCGCAGTTTTGGAGACAGACCTGAACCCACCACCGATTTATTTCCTGCCCCCACCCAAGGTTAATCCATGAGCGCGAGCCAAAGATGGAGCGGGCAACGCGGGCGTGCGTCCGTCATTATTCCTGTGGCTCTGTGCGGCGTCATCTTGCTGCTTCTTGCTCTCAATGGAAAAGAAGGAATCTGGACTCCGCAATCAGAACAGACCCTTCTGCTACATTCCGTTGAACGCAGCAAATTTGAAGCGTTTGTGACTGAACCTGGTGACATTGTCAGCAGCAGCAATGTAGAGGTCCGATGCGAAGTCGAGTCGAGAGGATCTGCCGGTGTCACGATTGTGAGTCTGTGCGAAGAAGGAACCGAGGTAGAAAAAGGGGACCTGCTTGTACAGTTTGATGACTCGGTTTTGCAGAACGAATTGATTGCTCAGCAAATTGTGGTTGCAAAGGACAAGTCGGCTCTCATTCAGGCNGAAAGCAATCTCTCGAATGCTGAGCGTACTTTACGGGAGTATGTNGAAGGCCTGTTTCAGCAAGAAGTCGAGACACTTGAAAGTGCAGTGTTCGTCACGGAGGAAGACCTCCGCAGAAAAGAACTTGAACTTGCTTCCAATCGCCGGATGGCAGCCAAGGGCATAATCAATCAGTTGCAAGTCAGTGCANGTGAATTCGCACTTGAGAAATCAAGAAAGGATGTTGCTGCGAGNAAACGAGCGTTGGACGTTTTCAAAAAATTCACCCGAGAACGCAAAGTNGGAGAATTCACTGCAGAGATTGAAAAACAGAAAGCAAATGTCGAGGCCGCAGAATTCACACAGAAGNTGAGCAATCAAAAGCTACGTGAAATCACCGAACAAATTGAGCATTGCACCATTCACGCACCTGCTGCTGGTCAGGTCGTGTACGCGAACGAACGGCAGCGAGGTGAACCTGTTGTAATTGAAGAAGGCAGCCAGATTCGCTTCAATCAAATGGTCGCCCGCCTACCTGACATAAAAAAGATGCAGGTAGATGTAAAAATAAATGAGTCCCACATCAATCGTGTCAGCCCCGGCATGCGAGCNGAAATTACTTTAGACGCTGATCCGGAAAAACTACTTCTCGGTAAAGTCAACCGCGTGGCACCCTACCCATTTCCCATGCGATGGCATGGTGCTCCGCTTGAATATGGAGTGGAAGTTGCCATCAAGGATCCCCCCAGCACGATCCGACCCGGTTTACGGGCAAAAGTAAGAATCTTTTTTGAGGCCGAGGCTTCAGTCCTGCAAATCCCACTCGCTGCAGTGATTGCCCATGAAAAATCGCATTATTGCCTTGTACGNAATGGCGACGGTTGGGACCCAACNCCAATCACCATCGGTCCCAATAACAACAATCAGGTGGTGGTCGTTGAGGGTATCACGGAGGGAGACCAAGTGGCCCTGACCCCGTTTCGATTCATCCAACGATCCGATTTGCCGACGGCTACCAAGGCTGCTGCCAATGACCAAAAATCAAATCGAAACAGCNCCCAGCTTGCCGAACCACCCGAGCANCCGAACCAGACTGNCAAAGAATTCACCGCTACTGAAATCGGAACAGCGCAAGCTGATGCAGGAACATGAACCTGCTGCGACCTCGAATCTGGCGTCTTGGTATCAAGAGCCTGCTCCTGCATCCCATGCGGTCATTACTGACGGTACTTGGTATTTTCATTGGTGTAGCCAGTGTTGTCTGGTTGCTCGCCATTGGTGAGGGAATCAGTCGGGAAGCCCAGCGACAGATTTCGGAACTGGGTGCCACAAATATCATTTTGCGTTCCGTGCTTCCTCCAGATGACTCAGTAAACGAATCCAACTTTTATGTTGAATATGGGATCCGTCGATCAGACGTTGCCGCACTGACCGGTATCACAACGATCANGAATGCTGTACGAATCCGCGAAACACGGCGTGAAGCCCACTATGGTGCCGTAACACTTGCCAGTCACTTGGTAGCTTGCACNCCCGAATACGCAGAAATCATGCATCTGAANCTTGCTCNTGGCAGGTTCATTTCTGACGTCGATGTCCAGCAACGTGCCAATGTATGCGTACTTGCCGCTGAAGCTTCCGANNTGTTTTTCTCAACCGAGGATCCCATGGGCAAGGTGATTCGCATCCGTGAATTACCGTACGTTGTCATCGGGGTGATGCAGCCTAGAACCCCAACCGCCGGCATCGGTGGATCTATTTCGGCACAGGACTTTGCCAAAGATGTCTACATACCACTGACCACCTTTTGGCAACGCATTGGTGACCGCGTCCTCTTCGTACAGTCAGGTCAGCGCACGGGAGAAGAGGTTGAACTAAGCCAAATCACATTTCAGCTGGAGTCGTCTGATCAAGTCCTCGCGACGGCCGACGCTATCCGAAGGACGATGCAAAAACTGCATACCGAAAAAGACTACGCCGTTGTTGTTCCCTTGGAATTACTTGAACAAGCAAAAACGACACGTCTGATGTTCATGGTATTCATGGGGATGATTGCCGCAGTCACTCTCGTCGTGGGTGGGATCGGAATCATGAACATCATGCTGGCAACCGTCACCGAACGAACCAGAGAAATTGGTATCCGCAGGGCCCTCGGCGCTAAACGCNAGGATATCACGCGACAATTNNTAGCGGAAACAATTGTGCTTTCTGCGATCGGTGGAGTCGCCGGAATCGCCGGCGGNCTGACATGCCCAGTCATGATGGGATGGCTACGACAAATTCTGCAGCTTTGGGTCCCTGAAGCGATGAATAATCTTCCAGACGCAATCAGAAATGTCACCCCAGTAATTGTGTCATGGTCAATTCCATTGGCGTTCGCCATTTCCGTTGCGGTGGGAATTTTCTTTGGCCTTTATCCAGCTACCCGCGCCGCCCGAATGGACCCAATTGAGGCTCTCAGGAGGGAGTGAATCGCGCAGTGGCAAGCATTGCACCCGATTCATTCACCAAGATGAGTACACTCTCAGATTCGCTGACAACGCGAGCGTGTGGTTGCAAGCCCGCATACACACGATGGCTTATTTCAGTGATTNCAAAAACGCCAGCAAGTCAGCCACTTCCTGCGCGGTAAGGTCCGCAGCCAAGCCAGTTGGCATCAAAGACTCTGCTTGCACGCGTCGTGATTCAATTTCATTTTTATTAACTCGATGGTTCCTGCCATCTGCAGAACGTATCACCATCTCTGTCTCGGTATCACGCACCAAAAGACCACTCACCAACTGCCCGGCAGTGCTGAGTACCTGATGACTACGGTACTTGGGATCAATCACCTTGGAAGGATCTAGAATACTATCCAGCAACTCTTGCCGCGATCGCTGCTTCCCGATTCCATCCATGTCCGGCCCGACACTGCGACCACTTCCTTGCACCCGATGACACAGGGAACACTGCATCGACTGGCCATCGAGGAATCGCTCGCGACCACGCTTGGCATCTCCTACCATCTTCAGTAACGCAGTNCGATCGACATTGTTTCCCAAACNTTTTCTTCGATTTTCCGTNGGCANAAATCTTTCAAACAACGCGNCTGCTAACGGTGTGCCGGAAGCNTGAGCTTTTTCCCCTGCGGCTTGCAACTGCAGTTGCGTCATCTTGTCGTCAAAGATCAAATCCACAAAGTGTTCGAGTGCCGCGGATGTGCCGCCTGTCTCAGCATTTTCACTGGCCTCAGAGTCACTGGCCTCAGAGTCACTGGCCTCAGAGTCACTGGCCTCAGAGTCACTGCCAGTGGGCTCCAATGAAGCAATCCACTGATACACCAGTTGCAAGCCTGCGCGATCATTGTCCCAATGCCCAAGCTTGGGCATGTGCCCGCTGCCACTTGTTGCCATTCGGTAGAANAGAGTTGATTTCAATGGTCGTCCGGAAGCCACAACCTTGGCGTTGGCAATGCCAAAACTTCCTTGGCTTGGCTCAGCNTCCACGACATTCATCTGGCCTCTGTCAGTCGAATACGACAAGTCAGCCGGTACAGTGCCACCACCACCGCGCCGATGACAGTGAGCACAGTTAGCCGCCAAATACGATCTNGCCCGGGAATCCAGGGACTGAGACAGATCATGTGGACTCACCATGCTCGCAACCTTCCATTGCGGTGGTGCTGCGCGATTCAGCACGCCCGTTTCNAGGAAATCACCCNCTTGCGTGTCGCTCAGGTTCTCCAAAGAAAACCCGACGGCGCCGCCATTTTGCCTACCNTGACACGACCGACATTGGGCCCGATTTTGCACTTTCCAAAGAGTAGTCACGGACTGCCCATCATCCAGCTCGTACCCCACCTGTTTTTCGANACCAGCAGCTTCCACTAAATCTGCATCAGTTTGATCATCATTCCATAAATAGCTGTACGGCTGCCAATTGATACCATCAAAGTGCAACACTTGCGTTTCAACCCGCACACGGCCGAGTGAAATAGTCTTGGCAAAAACAGTACCTGCGGGATATTTCCAACCACGCTGCAAGCGGGCAACCTGAATCGTTTGCTGGCCCGGCACCGCGAGCAAAAATTCGCTGCTCCCACCGCCCTGCCATGACTGTGCTGAGATCTGATACGGAACAACACCCGCTTCAGGCACCATCTCCTGCGTATCTGCAAAGAGTCCCGTGGAACTCAGTTGTCTTGGAAAATCGCTAACGGACTTTGCAGCTTGATTTCTGACCAATTGATAGATCCCACCGTCGTAACCCACCACCAGGGCCTCATGGTCCGGTGTCTCGGCGAACGTGATGATTGGCAAGCCTGTTTCCGCAAGCACCGGATTCCACGTCACTTGGTCTCCTTCATGACGCATCCCCCACAACAGACCGGTGACATAATCCCCGTACAGATAAACATCCTTCAACTCGGGAAGATTCTTACCCCGATAGACATGCCCCCCCGTGACGGATTGCCCCAAGGCGTGTGGATAAGCGACAAGCGGTAANTCAATGGGCGTTGGCCCCTGTTGCACATCGCGGCGAATCGGCTGCGGCCCCTCAAAGATGCTCCAGCCATAATTGCCACCACGTTTGACATCAAAAATCAGTTCCCACAATTCCCACCCAACATCCCCACAAAGAATCTGGTCAGTACCGGGAACAATGGTGAACCGCCACGGGTTACGAAAGCCATAAGCAAAGATTTCACCGCGTGCATCTGGCACATCAACAAACGGGTTATCTGCTGGAATCGAGTACAAGAGGTCCTTGGATGGATGATCCACATCGATCCTGCAAATCGATGACCGCAGATCCGAAAGGTTCTGACCCACATTGTATTCATCCGGCGGAAAAGGCCTCGCCCCATCGCCTGTTGAAAAGTAGAGNAAGCCCTTTGAATCGAAGCGTATAGCGCACCCATTGTGACCGCCTGAGGGCCATGTCATCAGGACTTCTTCGCTGGCCGCATCAATCCGCAATGGCTCCTCACGACTGACGATGAAGCGTGATAACCTTGTGCCATCGGGACGAGCCACGGGATCCCCGGCATAAGCGACAAACAACTGCCGATTGGTTGCAAAATCTGGATGCAAGGTAAACCCGTAAGCACGCCTGAACTTNTCAATCAAAGGATTCAAATCAACGACCAGCTCAGCACTTTCGCATGACGCATCATTCTCAAACGCAAAAAGCTTTCCTGTCACTTCCAAAATCATCATTTTGTTCGTCCCAGGNACTGCCATCAGCTCGACCGGCTGATTGAATTGCAAGCTGGGATAAACACGTTCAATAGTGAAAGGTTTGGGTGGATCAGGTGAGCCAATCAGACGAGAGGTTGTCCACGGCTCACGTTCTGCTGCTGTTCCGAATAAAGGCAACGCTACGAAACAAGTAAGAATCAGAATCAGCTGATAACGCATGAGGGAGCGACTCTGATGAAGAGCGAANTTGATAAAGCNCACTGTGATGAAAACACTGCGATGAAANCACTGTNTCAAATCACACAGGCGCGTACNNCAATTNTAGCCGGTGACCATCNGTTGGGGGTTTNAANTAATTTGCCCGTNTCNTCATCACGACCCATCGACGAATTTTCAAACGAGCGATGGAAGGCATTGCNTGGATTCACCCTTGCACCAGNCATTNGCAACGAATCCANGGTCCAATCATCTCAAGCCAAGAGATCTTTNACAACTTTGCCATGTACATCGGTCAAACGATAATCCCGTCCCTGAAATCGGTACGTAAGCTTCTCATGGTCAAAACCAAGTTGGTGCAGGATGGTAGCCTGCAGATCGTGGACGTGGACAGGATTTTCCGCCACGCTGAATCCCAACTCGTCTGANCTTCCATAATCGAATCCTCCCTTCACACCTCCCCCCGCCATCCACATTGAAAACACGTCCGGGTAGTGATCGCGCCCAAGCACAGCACTCTTTGCCGTGCGTCCTTCCCGAAATGGGGTTCGGCCAAATTCTCCACCCCAAACAACAAGCGTGTCCTTCAGCATGTCACGTTGCTTGAGGTCTTTGATCAAGGCAGCAATCGGCTTGTCCATCGTGGCACATTTATTGGTCAAGCCCTCGGTCAGACCCTCCTGTTTTCCAGTTCCATGAAAATCCCAGCCCCAGTCAAACAACTGGACAAACCGAACCC
Source organism: Rhodopirellula sp. (assembly GCA_002712845.1). Next base: position 10,974 of record PAUV01000025.1, read on the forward strand.
CTGACTCGACCAATCGCCTCGCCAGCAAACAGTTATTAGCAAGGCTGGAACCACCTACTTTCGCCCCATATTGATCAAGAGTCTGCTGGGACTCTTGTGAAATATCCATCACCTCCGGAACAGCAGTTTGCATGCGAAACGCCAATTCATACTGTGAAATTCGTGTCAACGTTTCGGGGTGTCCCAGTTCGTTGGCCTGAATTTCGTTGAGGTCTTTAAGTGCATCAAGGCTCAAGCGTCGCATGCTGCGATCCATGCCTTGCGGATTTGAGGCGTAAAGAACTGGATCACCTTTGGATCTGCACTGCACTCCTTGGTACACCGAAGGCAGAAAGCCACTGCCAAACGAATTTTTTCCACCATTGGGTTGCACACCACTTGAAATCAGCACCACAAAACCTGGCAAGTTCTCATTCTCGCTTCCCAGACCATAAGTGACCCAGGACCCAATGGACGGCCTTCCCGAACGTGGCGACCCGGTATAGACAAGCAATTCGGCGGGCGCGTGATTGAATTGATCTGTGTGCATTGAATGGACCACACACATTTCATCTGCGATCTCATGAAAATTCGGAATGGCATCCGACATCCACATTCCTGATTCGCCCACTTGCGACCACTTTCTTGGTGACCCCATCAGCTTGGGAACTCCCGAAGTGAATGCAAATTTGCGGCCCGCGAGAAACTGATCAGGGCAGTCCTCAGCGTTTCGTTTCACCAGCTCAGGCTTGCGATCGAACAGATCCAGGTTTGGTGGCGATCCAGTCATGTGAAGATAAATCACACGCTTCGCCTTTGCCGGAAAATGTGGCTGCTGTGGCGCCAGTGGATTTGCAGCAGTTCTTTCAGCACCATTACCTTCCCCAGCCAACAGACTGTTTAAGGCAATCCCCCCCAGGCCTGCTGCGGACTGTTGAAAAAAGTGTCGACGAGTCTGTTGCTGAAAATGCTCGAGGGATCGGTTCATGACTGTATAGAAAGATGGTTGTGAGAATTGAGGAAAGAAACCAGAGGCAGCGTTAACGTTTCATAAACATCTCATCGAGATTCAAAATTACATTGCCCACAACTGTCCAAGTCGCGAACTCGATCGCCTTTCCACCTTCCGGTAATGGCCCGAGTGGCACTGTTGCCATCTGTACTGCCTGCTCTGGTTGTCCTTCGAATCCCTTGGCAACAACACGAGACAATTCGGTGATTCGTTTCACTTCCGCTTCGGAAGGCTCACGAAGCAGGCACTGCCGGAATGCATACTGTATTCGTCCTGCCGGATCCGCACCTTGTGCAACCATTAATCTTGCCAGCGACTGAGCAGCTTCAACGTAAACAGGATCGTTTAAAGTCACCAAAGCTTGCAGTGGTGTATTGGTACGAATACGCCGCACGGTGCACACTTCGCGATTCGGCGCGTCAAACTGAGCCATCGAGGGATACGGGCTTGAACGACGCCAAGAAGTGTAGATACCGCGCCGATAACGATTCTCTCCGCTGCTTGCTTTCCAGTCGGTCGCTGACCCGAAAGCTGCCTTGAGCCCTAAAGACGGTTGCGGTGGTTTGACCGGTGGTCCATACATGCGGTCGCTTAGCAGGCCACTGACAAACAATGCCTGGTCCCGCACCATTTCCGCAGAAACTCGAAACCTTGGCCCCCTCGCATAAAACCGATTCGCCGGATCAGCAAGACGCAACTCCTCACTGGAAAAGGAACTCTGACGATACGTTGCTGATGTCACCAGGACGGTCAGGAGATGCTTCAAATCCCATCCTCCTTCCTGCAACTCAACTGCCAGCCAATCAAGTAACTTTGGATGGGATGGCAACTCGCCCTGTGACCCAAACTCCTCACTTGTCTGGACGATTCCCACGCCAAAAATCTCTTCCCAATGGCGATTCGCAATTACGCGTGCAGTAAGGGGATTCTCATCATCGACCAACCACTTCGCTAACGCCAAGCGATCCGGTTTGACACCTTCGGGCAACCCGTGAAAGACCTCAGGTGTACCTTCTTCAACAACTGCTCCAGTGTTTTGATAATTACCACGAATCTGAACACGTGTTTCGCGTCTCGCTGAATCTGCCAACTGCCCCATCACAGGGACTGTGGTCGCAGGTTTGATGGCTTCCAAACTCGCTTTGGCTTTGCTCAATGCATCTCTTTGAGTCTTCAGCAACGGTGCGATACCGCGATGGTAACGAGACAAACGCTTCAGTTCGTCATCACTAAGTTTCTGTTTTTCCTGCCAACGCCTGACCAGGTTCAGGATCTCCAATGGAACTGCAGCGATTTCCGAGAGTCCCTTGTCTGAAGTCATCGAGATACGAAACTGATCCAACAGATGCTTCGGGTGCACAGAGGCCTGTTCGATTGTCACGATCAGATCAACATCTTCCAACGACACTGCCCGACTGGGCAAGATAGTAAGCGTGTGCGGACGTCCCTGTTGTGGCGAAATTGCCCACCCATTCTTATTGTCCTGCAGAGCTGCTGCTGCAGGAAAACCGTTCTGTTCGTGATCGGCAAACGCAACAGTCAAGGGAATGACTGATGGACCACCTGTGTTGAATTCCGAACTGGGTGATGGGACATTCATGGGAACCTCTTCCCAGACAACATCACGGTTACCATTCAACAGAGAAACCCGATATCCCTTCAACCGTTGTTGAATTGCAGGAGTCCCATCCGTGCGATTCCAAATCGCAACACGCTCGATCGGTTTCACCTCTCCCAAATCAAGTTCGATCCACGGATTCTGTTCGATTTTCGTATGGCTCACTGAACGGTTGTTAAAAACCCCGTCAGTCTTCCCATCATTTGCAAATTCATTCTTCCCACCAAAGTCCTCAGAACTCGCTGTAACAGTGCCTGAAAGCGCCACGTTCTTTCCCTCGACAAACGCTTGTATCTCAGCCAGGTGAATCATTTTCCCTGAGCCCGGCAGATCAACTCGAATGTACTGTGCATCGATCGCAGCTTTGGATTTTTTCTGTAACGTCGCCTTCACATTGGAGACAACAAAGTTGTCCGTCTGAGCTGCCGGCAACTCCAAACGCAGACCAACGAGATCGACATTATCTACCGGAAAAGTCAACTCATATTGATCTGTATCCGGCTTATCTCCCTCAACAACAATCCATCCATCTTTGACTGCCAACCTACGATCATTTGCTGACATAGCCGACGGCTGCAGCGTTGTCCACGTCGCATCCGTTTTCAAACCGGACAGCCATTTCCTTTCGGCCTCTTGCAATTCAGGCGTGTCGGTTTCGATGATTTGCTGCAACGACGCTATTTTTTCGGACAGTGACTGTTTTTCCAGATTCTGCTCATCAGTCCAAACGCTGATGATTGGACTTTCGTTTCGACGATCTGCGTCTTGAGTGCTGTTAAAAAACGAAAAGAGTTTGAAGTACTCTTCCTGAGTGATGGGATCATACTTGTGAGTGTGGCACTGTGCGCACGCGATAGTGGTTCCCATCCACACCGCCATCGTGGTATTCACGCGGTCAACGACCGCCACGTTCCGAAACTCTTCATCATTTGTTCCACCTTCGTTATTTGTCAGCGTGTTGCGATGGAAGGCTGTTGCGATCAACTGTTCCTGCGTTGGATTTTGCAGCAGATCGCCTGCAATTTGTTCGATGGTGAATTGATCAAAAGACTTATTGTCATTCAGTGACTTAATCACGTAGTCACGGAAAGCCCAAATGGTTCGAGGAGGATCATCAGCGTAGCCCGCGGAATCAGCGTAGCGAGCAAGGTCAAGCCAGACTCTCGCCCAGCGTTCACCGAAAGCTGGCTTTTGCAATAGACGATGAACATATTGTTCGTATGCATTATCTGAATCGTCCTGCACGAAAGCCTTTGCTTCTTCCCACGTGGGCGGTAATCCAATCAGATCCAGCGAGGCCCGCCTTGCCAGTGTCCATCTGTCAGCTTCAGGTGAAGGCCGGAGCCCACGTGATTCCAGTTCAGCAAGGACAAAGTAGTCGACTGAGTTACGCGGCCACTGCTTCAACTGCACTGCGGGCATGGGAGCGCGGACTGGTTTTGCATAGGCCCAATGCCTGTCATAGCTTCCACCCTCAGCAATCCAGCGACGAACAAGTTCGACCTCTTGGGGTTCCAAACGCCTACCTTTTCCTTCAGGCGGCATCTTTAACTCTTCATCGTCCGTGGTAAGCCGATGAAGCAGTTCGCTGGCATCAGGATCCCCCGGCGCAATCGCGGCGTATCCGCCCAAATCCAATCTCGAACCATCCTCGGTATCGAGCCGCAATCCGGCTGCCCGTTCATCTTCATCCGGTCCATGGCATGTCAAACAGTTGTTCGAAATCAATGGTCGGATCTGGGTATTGAAATCCACATCTTTGGCCACAACGCTGTTCAATCCTGTGATCGTCAGCAAGACGATCAAGAACGGAAACAATCGTGTGCTGGTGTAACAACACTGAAAAAACAGTTTCATGGATCTGCGTTGCGTCAAAACAGAGGAGTGAAAGAGCTTGGTGGTGAGTGGCTCACGAATACGTTGTGCATCCGGGTAATGGTACGTTCAAAATCTGGAGACTGATTGTTCCAGCAGTCCGGATGTCGCAGCGGTGCATCGCCAACACAGAATGCGTATGGTGGGGGGAACCGAATTCCCTCCGTACAGTTTAACAGAGATTTACGCATGAGCCGGTATTTGCCTTAATACTCGTGGGCTCCAATGCTGAGCAGACGATTCTGCTCATTTTCGGGCGTTGACGCTAAGAATGATGCTCCAATTTGGTCCCGGCCTCTCTTAGAAAAGAGGCCTTATTTTGGACAAATGCTGCATCGCCGCAGGCAATTCACATCATCTCCTCGTGGTGAATTGCAGGCCGAGTGTTCGTAGATGACGAAAACACTCGACTTTCCTCGATCAGGAATCAAGTTTTTCCCAGAGTGAATAAGCTTCCGACAGCTCACTTTCCAACTGCTTCAACTGGGCTGCTTCTGCTGCGATCGCGTCAGCCGGTTTTTGATAATAGTCTGTCGCGGCCATGGCTTCATGAAGTGCCGCAATCGCAAGTTCCATCTTCTCGATTTTCCTTGGCAACTGCTCTAGTTCGCGTTTCTGCTTGTAAGAGAGTTTTTTAATTTCTGCGGGAGCTGCCTTTACTTTCTCACTTTTTATTTTGTCATTTTCAGGCTTCGCTGCCTCTAATTTATCCGCGACTTTTCTGGCAACCGCAGCCCTCCACTCGTCATAGCCTCCGGCATATTCATGAACCCCACCTTCCTCGAAGACGATAGTGCTCGTTACCACGTTGTTGAGAAATGTACGGTCGTGGCTAACCATCAGCAAAGTTCCATTGAAATCAGTCAACTGCTCCTCAAGTAGCTCCAGCGTTTCACTGTCCAAATCATTGGTAGGCTCGTCGAGAACAATCACATTCGCAGGCTTCGTCATCAGTCGTGCCAGCAAAGCTCGATTCCTCTCTCCACCTGAAAGGAACCTTACCTCAGTGCGTGCTCTTTCGGGTGTAAACAGAAAGTCCTGAAGATACCCCATGATGTGCTTTGTCTTATCACCAATCTGTATTTTATCGCTTCCATCACCAACGTTCTCAACAACGGTCTTGTCGGGATCAAGCGTATCACGCAACTGATCGAAATAGGCAATTTGCAAATTGGTGCCCATTCGCACACGCCCTTCGTGTGGTTCGAGTTGCCCCAGCAGCAACTTCAGCAACGTTGTCTTTCCTGCGCCATTGGGCCCGATGATCCCTACTTTGTCACCCCGCATCAACATGGTGGTGAAATCCTCAAGGATCTTGTGTTCTCCATACCCGAATGAGATTTCCTTGACATCCGTAACAAGTGCTCCGGTTCGTTCTGCTTGCTGCAGTCTCATCTTCGCCTTGCCCTCACCTTGCCGACGATTGGATCTTTCCACTCGCATCGCCTTTAAGGCCCGAACACGTCCTTCATTCCGTGTACGCCGTGCTTTGATACCTTGGCGAATCCAGACCTCTTCTTCGGCTAGTCGCTTATCAAAAAGCGCATTTTGCTTTTCCTCTGCTGCAATGGCTGCCTCTTTTCTTTTTAGAAATGTGGAGTAGTCACAGGACCAATCAAAAAGTCGCCCTCGGTCAATCTCCCAAATTCGCGTGGCCAAATTTTGCAGAAACGATCGATCGTGCGTCACGAAGATCAATGTGTTCCTCCACCGCGACAAAAAGTTTTCCAACCAGAGAATGGAGGAGATGTCGAGATGGTTGGTGGGTTCGTCCAGCAGCAAGATATCTGGTTCAGAAGCAATTGCCCTTGCCAACAGAACACGACGCTTCATGCCGCTAGAAAGCGTCTGAAATTCTATTTCCGGATCCAAGTGCATGCGAGACAAGGTAGAGTCAACGGCATGCTGGATTTGCCACTGCAACTCTGGATCATCCATGTTTGCCTGGCCTGCTGTCACAATGTCGTGCACCGTGCCCTCAAGATCGCGTGGCACATCCTGAGTCAGACGGGCAATTTTCGCTCCCGGGCTAACATGAATGCCGCCGGAATCCGGCTGCATTTTGCCATCCAGCAATCTCATTAGAGTCGTCTTACCAGCTCCGTTACGGCCCAGCAGGCCAATACGTTGACCTGATTCAATCGTCGCAGAGACGCCATCCAGAAGTGAAGGACCGCGAAACCCAATGGAAAGATCGTCGATGGAAACGAGTGGCATACTGCTGAACGTCAGGCGGGGAGAGGACAGAAAACAGCGTCAGCAGAACCCAAGAAGGCCATTTGGTCCAGACGGCCAACTACGGGATCACCTCGCAAAATCGTCCAGCGGAATCAATTCATGCCCCTTGGCCGTAACCAATGAGGCCATCATATCGATGTCAATCGTCTGCGACAGGAAGCGAACAGCCCCGTCTGCCAGCACACAGTGAACCCCACCAGAATGGAAAGAATACATTTCGTTATTGTTGGTGCAATTGATAGGGCACGGGCCCGGTGAAGACTTGCCGTCCTGCGTAAGTCCATGCATTGGGATTGCGTTGCGGGAATCCGCCCATGCGGCTCCCTTGACCACCCCATTGCTGACACCAAAATTGCCACCGCTTGAGGGACTATTGGGTGGTCCCAAACGTTTCCCCGCCACGTAATAGTCAGGTCGCGTCGTGTCCTCTGCAAACAAAATCGTCTGGGACAGGCCATCAAACGCATCTCGAAAACCTACCCGCTCCCATACTCTCATCAAAGCGATATAAGAAGACCGTGATCTGATCAGCCCTGCCGTCGCTAACCGAGCCGACACTGCACCCAGTGGGGCGTAGTCGTTGGATGCAGCCCACCTTCCGTCAGCAACGTGCGTCCGCCCGGTTCCAGACAGCCGCGAAGAAGGACACTCGTAAATCGAACCATATCCTCTGTTCGTCTCTACTGTTGGTCCGAATCAGATTTTTGCGATGACTCGCGAAAGAGTTCAGCGATGACCTCTTCAAGTGGCACATCTTCAACTGCTACGTCTTCGATCGGATTATCACGAAGCACTTCAGAAAGCACGCGAGGTACGTCACGCCGATCAACACGCAGACGAACCTTGGGCCACGTTTCATCAAGGACTTCACCCAATCGCGAAAGATCAGGCTGATGCCCATCCGCAAATTGCAAAGTCATGACTTTGTGCCCTGAAAAGTTGTCAATCACTCCCGACAAAGAACCATCGTACTCAATCCGCCCACCAGCGATGATGACAACACGTTTGCAGAGTGCAGCGATATCCTTCATGTAGTGACTGGTAAACAGAATGGTAATCTTGCGTTTTTCCTGATAGTACTTCAGGAACTGCTGAATATTATGCTGCGCAATAACATCCAGCCCAATCGTTGGTTCATCAAGGAAAAGGACTTCTGGTCGATGAAGCAGAGCAGCTATGAGCTCCATTTTCATGCGTTCTCCGAGCGAAAGCTCACGAACAGGTCGACTCAAAAGTCCTCCCACATCCAGCAGATCCGTCAGTTCAGCTAACGTGCTGTTGAACTCTTCGACTGGTACACCGTAAATCTGCTGATGAAGTCGATATGACTCCTGAGCAGGCAAATCCCACCACAACTGGTTTTTCTGTCCCATCACCAGTGCGAAACGGCGGCGATACTCATTTTTCCTTTGCCAAGGCGTGAACCCCATTACGCTTGCTGAGCCGCTCGTTGGATTGATTACACCGCTGAGCAATTTCAGGGTGGTCGTTTTCCCAGCACCATTTGGGCCAAGAAATGCGACAAATTCTCCTTGCTCCACGTTCAAGTCGATGCCCTGAACCGCTTTGACTTCCCTGTATTCACGACGAAACAGGCCCCGAACGCTATCTGCCAACCCCTCGCGTTTGTTGTAGACGCGATAAGACTTGGCCAACCCTCGTACTTCGATAATTGGCATGGGCTATGTGGCTCGCAGACGTGTGAAAGTCCGTTATTGTAGGTACAAGGCAGCAGGTTCAAAGCCGGGACTAAAATTACGCAATGCAGGTGTGCGTGACCCTCAGGATGCCCTGAAGAAGTTAGTCCGCGAGCTTCAGCCTTTACAAACAGGAAAGCCATCGGCCTGTGGAGACAGGACAGCCACCGACCTTGGCAAACAGGAAAGACTGCCCCTAGTTCACGCGAACACGAAAAGAGATAACAACACGAACTGACTAACAGTGAAGCGGGCATGCGTACACGGAACCCCTGTGTCGGGGAAAACGACTTGTGCAAAAACGAGGTGATGGCGAATAGCGGACTATGAGAACACCGTAATACTCACCACACGGTTCAGATTCAGATTTTCAGATTTTATTGGACGGAAAAAAATCCCATGACAGCACCGATTCCACCGATCCGNGTGGGACTTGGATANGACACCCACCGACTTGGCAACGGAGGTCCNCTTCGCATCGGGGGCATCGACATCGATTGCGAGGTGCATTGCATCGGTCACAGCGATGCTGATGTCCTGCTGCACGCGGTTACCGATGCCATCCTGGGTTCGATCGCAGAGCAAGATATTGGCCGACTGTTCCCAGACAATGCTGCAGAAAACCACGATCGCAATAGTGCCGACTTTTTGCANGAAGCGATCAGACGACTGAGGCANCANGGAATGGAAATTGCCAACATGGATTGTGTGATCCTCGCGGAGCGGCCAAAAATGGCCGTGCACATCGATGCCATGAAAGCTGCGATTTCCGAAATAACGGAAACTCCAACCGACCGCATTGGGATCAAAGCCAAAACAGGGGAGGGCACTGGCCCCATTGGTCATGGCGAAGCCATCGCTGCCAGAGTGGTGGTTCTGGTCTACAAGACGTAAGCCGATCCTTGGTTTCAGGCTGCGTCATGGTGGATTTCATAAGATTTCACTGGTCGGCAAATTTCACTAGCCCGCAGACAATTGCTTTCATTGTTCTCGCCTCNACTACATCCATCGATCACGGTTTATGGATCTGGTGAAACGCGGATCAAAAACGCTACTTGATCCGGGGTGCCGAAAATCGCCCTCTGCAGGAAAACGTTCAGCCCCTATAATCCCCATCTTCACGGGTAGAGCCGCTGATGATCTGACGTCNATGCGATGCATTGCTAGCATTTCCTTGGTCAGNTTCACGCTTCTACTTNAAGAATTCCAACCTGCGATCCACTCTCTATCAGACGACAAAGATGAGCACCGCGACTGCAAGCCAAAACGACTCTGACGCGTCGACCAACAAGCCCACGATTCGCGTTTACAACACGCTGAGCAAGACCAAGGAACCGTTCGAACCGCTTCACCCCCCCAAGGTTGGCATCTACCTTTGTGGCCCAACCGTTTACGCGGAGTCACATATAGGACACATGGTTGGTCCCGTGATCTTCGACACGATCAAGCGTTACCTGCGTTACAGCGGATATGATGTGACATGGGTGGTGAACATCACGGACGTTGATGACAAGCTGATCGCCAAGAGCAGGGAACGCAATCTTCCCATGAGCCAGATTGCCTGCGAGATGACGGCAGATTATTTATCAAATCTGCGTGAACTGGGCGTCAATCAAATCGATTATTTGCCACGAGCAACTGATCATATGCCTCAAATCATCTCCTTCATCAAGGCACTGGAAGAAAAGGACTATGCCTACGCAGTGGATGGTGATGTTTTCTTCGATGTCGCCAAAGACAGCAGTTATGGTCAGTTATCCAATCGAAGCATGGAGTCGCAACAAGGTGAAGGGGGCGAAGCTGCCGCCAAGAAACGCTCACCGGGCGATTTTGCTCTTTGGAAGAGTGCAAAGGATGATTCGATCGCTTGGGACAGTCCTTGGGGCCCCGGACGTCCGGGGTGGCACATCGAATGCTCCGCAATGAGCCATGAAATACTGGGGAACACATTTGATATTCACGGCGGGGGACTCGATCTCATGTTCCCTCACCATGAGAACGAACTCGCACAAAGCGGCTGCTGCCACGATGCCCCGATGGTTAAGTACTGGATGCACAATGGCTTGATGCGAGCTGGCGAGAAAGGAAAAATTGGTGGCAAGAGCGACCGTGAAGAATCAACGGAAGAAGCGTCAGCTGGCAAAATCAGTCGCAGCAAGGGAGACGGTGGACTCTCAACGGTAATTCGAAGACACACGGGTGAAAGGATCCGATTCTTTCTCTTGAGAACTCATTACCGATCTACCATTGTCTACAACGAAGAGGGTTTACAAGAAGCCGGTACATCCTTGGAAGCTTTCTATCGCTTCTTTGATCGTTTCAACGAGATAACTTCGCCTCAGGAAAGCGCGCAGCACCCGGGCCAGTATTTCTATGACCTGCCGCTGGGTACCTGTCGAACGGAGGGCGAATTTAAGCCCGGAGAGGACGCGCTGCTGCAGGAAATGCATGCGGCACGTGAGAAGTTCTTATCCTCAATGGATGACGACTTCAACACTGGTGCAGCCATCAGCGTATTGTTCGATTCACTTCGTGCATTGAACCGACATATTGATCAACACGGATTGGGGCCAGCTGCCGAACTGAATGCACCTGCTGTTGTGTCGTTGATCAAAGCAGCTGCAGTGATTCGCGAATTGACCAGCGTATTGGGAATTTTTCTGAAGCCAGCAGTTGGTGGAAGTGGTGGAGACGAAGCAGACACTGACTTACTCGACGGCGTGGTGAACCTTTTAATCGACCTTCGCAAAGAGGCTCGAGAGCGTAAGGACTACGCGACAGGCGATGCGATCCGTAATCGCTTGACAGATTTGGGCGTTGCCCTGCTAGATAAGAAAGAAGGCACAAGTTGGGAACGCAACTCGTGACCTCTGGTTCTGCCATACGCCGACTTTTAGGAGTAGACCCTGGCTTGAACACCACTGGTTATGGTGTGATTGAAGTCGGAACGGCGGGTGGTTCGATGCCGCTTCCGGGAAAAATCAGATTGATCGAAGCTGGCATCATCCGCAGCAAACCCAAGGAAAGTATTGAAGCCCGACTGCGCGAAATCCACAGCGGTTTGCGTGAGGTCATTGAAGCGCACGAACCCGATGTCATGGCATTGGAACAGCTGTTCTCGCATTACGAACGCCCGCGGACCGCCATCCTGATGGGGCATGCACGAGGCGTGATCTGTCTTGCGGCGGCACAAGCCAACATCAATGTGCTTCACTTTGAACCCACTCGCGTGAAAAAAGTCATGACCGGTAATGGTCACGCCCCGAAACACCAGATCCAGTTAGCCGTCAAAATTCAATTGGGTCTGGCAAGCCTGCCTGAACCGGCAGATGTGGCTGACGCCCTGGCGATAGCATTGTGCGGCTACCACCTCGGAGACGGGACATCCATGTCCGCTCTTACCAAATCTTCTTGATCTTCATTTTTCATTTTCAAACGTGGTTTTGCCTCATCTTCCCGCTTGGATCCCGCTGTCATGCAACGCTCGGCTTGACCCCGTTTTTCGAATCCTCCATCTTTTTGTCCCGCACTGGAAGAATCTGCGAGGCACTCTCCTTGCCATCAAATCAGAAATTCCCTCTCCCCGGAGCACACACTTTTGATCGTTACCATCGCCGGAACACTGGTTCGCGTCAGTGAAACTGCTGTCACCATCGAAGCCGCCCCGTTCGAATATGAAGTACTGGTAGCCGACTACACTCGCCGCATGCTGCAGAACAGTATCGGTCAGAAGACGCGTCTTCATACTCTGGATTACATTGAAGGAAATGCGCAAGGTGGTCGTTTGACTCCACGGTTGATTGGTTTCATGACCGAGCCTGAACGCCAGTTCTTTGATTTGTTTTGCAGTGTCGACGGCGTCGGGGTCAAGAAAGCACTTCGTGCGATGGTGCGTCCAGTCAAAGAGCTCGCTGTCCTCATCGAAGAGCAGGACGCGAAAGGACTGTCGGCCCTTCCCGGTGTCGGGCCAGCAACTAGCGAGCGAGTGATCGCAAAGTTGCGTCGTAAAATGCCACGCTTCGCACTGATGGTCGAAAGACAGGCAGTCACCAATGAAAACGCAGGCAAAGGAACCGCCGCATCAGCCGTAATCAGTGAAACGTTTGACGCGTTGATCACCTTGGGACACAGTGAAGCGGATGCCCGTAAACTGATTGACGAAACGATGGCCGGCGGCAAGAAATTCAAAGATACCGAATCGCTTCTCACCGCCATCTACCAGCGTTCAGCGTAATGCGCTGAGCCGTAGATCGGCGTGGTATCTGTCTCATTTCAGGTCACGATGTTTATCG
>PAUV01000026.1 GCA_002712845.1 Rhodopirellula sp.
TCTTCTTCTGTCAGTTGGTAGTATCCCAATGACCGAATCACTTCGAGCACTTCGCTGCATGTAGGAAACATACGTCCCGCGTCACGTTTGTAGTCATCCATGGCACGCATGAATTCAATTTCTGGATTGCTGTAATCGCGTTCGCAGGTTGTTGGATCGATGTGGCGGCGACGTTGCTTCTTGCGTCGCTTCTCAGCGACAACACCAGTATCCAGGTTATCAGCATTTCCCGCGTCGCTTGTGGTGTTGTCGGCTCTGCGATCGGCAGCACGTCGCTCGAGAGTAAGAACGTTTTCTTCGGTGATTTGATCGATACTGGAATCAGTCATGTCTATGTCCTTGAATGGTGGGAAAGTACCGGACTTTTCCGTGGCCCCGTGTAAGAAGGCACAGAGTGGAAGGGTTGCAGAAAACAGTAGCACACCGATTGAGTAAAACTGGGTGATTAATGCGGAATTGACGACCAGAAAAGCCTGAACAGTCAGGTAAGAACGCCACCTGTAATGACTGTAACGATTGNCAAGTCGCGCAGCCCAAATCGTCTGCACCAAGGCNTCAACCACTGCGGTAATTCGCAAGGTTTTCAGTGCGATTCNATCTCAGTTGNACCTTCGACTGGCTCTTGCGTTCCCTCAGGCAGCCACCGACGGGCAAGTCCTGCCACCACGATTGGGATGGCAACCGAGACAGTCAGTGCTAAGGGCAACCATTGATGGCGTTCGGCGTAGTCCCCAAAGGCTGCATAGGCAACTGCGATCCCAAGGTTGCTTCCAATGATCGCTGGNATGAANCGTCGCCATGCCAATTGNTGGATTCCNGCCATCAAAACACTNGCCTCAGCGAAGACCGGCATAGCTCTTGTCAGCACGAGGACCAGCGGTCCAAAACGATCACTGACTTTTCGAATCCGCTCAAGATCTCGCCCCCGCGAGAAATACAGTGCAAACGCCTGACCATACCGCCNNGCTAACGCNAAGCCAATCATCGCTCCCAANTTCATTCCCAGCCACGTNGCCAATGTCCCCCAAAACCAGCCCAACTGCCAACCGCTNAGAGTGCTGATCACACTGGATGGGATCGGAAGCAGGATATCCGTTGCCAATAAACCTACGATCAATGCAAATGTGGCAACGGGTTCAGGAGGATTGTCTGCCAAGCCTCTGAGCCAATCGTTCAGTTGACCTCCAAAGAACAGGAAGGGAACGATTGGCACAAGCAATACGACACACATCAATGGCAGAGTTCGAAATAACTCACGCACGATNGGCCCAATCTCCGTCAATGCTCGAAACGAGTTGTTGAATCAAGTCCATGAGACGTCATGGTACTCCAACGCCCATTCACGCATGTATCTAACACTTTGAGGATCNATTCGNTAAACAATCAGGTCCGGATTATCAATCGACCCGAGATAATTCCGCAACAAAGGATTTTCATCCCATATCTGCTGCAACAAACGACGGTCCTGCTCGACACAAGCCACTCCCGTGATTCGAACCTGATGGTGATTTTTGTCGAGATAGCACAACTCGACTTTCGGATTCTCAGCGATTTCCTGCGTTTTGTGGTACGCACGCAAGTTAGCAATGTAAACCGTAAAGCCCTCCGTTTTGACAGGCGAGACAGGGCGAACCCTCGCCTGATCACCATCCATCGAGGCCAGATAGGGAAACCTGTCATTCTGCAACACGGCCAATGCCAAGTCTTTCAACTCGGCAGGATCAGTAGGTACGGGTGTTGGTTTCGTCATCGCGGGAAAACACCAGTTTGTGAGAGGTTCACTGCAGGCCATGCACCTTTGCGTTCAAATGCTGCTTGACTGAATCTGTCCGTGGGGAAAGACTCACAAAGATGTCGAAGAACGCACATTGCTTTCCATTTTCAAAAATTGCTGAGTGATTTCAGCAAGCGAACGATACAAAGGCAAGCGGGCCCTCTGCGACGTCGCCAACAGCAGTGGAGATGGCCAATTTAAATGTCGTTCAAAAAAAGCAGTCGCAACTTCCTCGGCGACATTGCCTTCCTTGTCCGATTCTTTCTGAGATTGGGTTGCCAACACCAGATGGGACATCAAGTCCAATTGGACGCCAAGCTGATCCCAAAGTGCCGGTGCTGGCATCGCGTAACCGATGAGCTCTGCGAATTTCGCAACCGAGCTTGCTGACTGACTGTCCAACTGGGTTTTCTGCCAAACTGACTGCATGGGAAGCAGCGCGTTCTTCGGCCCAATGAATAGGGCACAGTATTCCGTCGCCAGCTGCTCTAGTGATTCATTCGGAAGCGACAGGTCCAACTGCGACAATGCCGAAAGCAGTGGCTCCTCCGCCATTCCCTTGAGCAAAGGAGCATCAACCTCCTGCATCCACAACCGCGCNAGCAGCGAATAGACGGTTGCTACAGATTCGACATCCTGAGTTTCTGAATCAATCAATTTTCCTGATCCGAACAACGGTGTCATGAAATGCCTGTTGACCGGTCACGGGATCAGGGGCAATGGGCATCAACTTATTCTGGTTCCACCCGTTTCCCCGATTACGTTTCCACTTGGTGTGATCCCCACCAGAATCATCTTGCCACCACATGTTCCTCTGCCAGTCAGCATCCTGATAGGTTCCGGGNTCNCACCCAGCCAGCTGNGAATCATCAAGTGGTTCTTTCCGTGCCTGTGCAACTGACGTGTACTGGGTGTGCCCACAACTGTTACTCATCGCAATGACGCGAGGATGAATGCCTTCCATGATCACAATAGGCACACGCATGCTTGAAACCACCCGTCGGCCGCTGGACTCGGGCAGGTCAGTGCGATTGAGATGTGGAGAAACCTTTTCGAGTTCACGCGAATAGAAGGACGTTATCTCGATCCAATCACCATTTTTNAAATCAAAACGTNCTGCGGTCTCAGGATTCAACCAGGCGGGATTGGAGTGGACGATTTCGGCCAACCACTTCAAGTTCATGGTTCTTCCATGATTGTGAACATTCCACTTGAAGCTGGTCATGACCAACTCATCATCAGGAAGATCCTGCAACTCACGAGGCTGNAACCAGATTGGCATGTCCTCGATTTTTACGTTGTGCGGTAGGTGACTATCGGGGCGATTCTTTGTCTTCACCATGCCACTGGCTGCAATCAGTTCAGAGCAATCTTCATTGCGTCCAATCTTGCTAACAAAGGCACTGCGAATTTCAAATTTACGACTTGGCGTTTTGAATCCCCTCAGGGGTGAGCCATCGACCAGAATCCCGATCCCGATCCCGTTCTTGCTGATTAGCCCCTGATCGTCGACGACCGCGTCCTGCATTTCTGCCTCTGACAGGACTTGATTGTAAGGTTCATAAAAGGGCTCTCGATCCTGCTCCCAAACACCCTCGTCCATCAACCGCTCGAGGCCTTGTTTACCGGTTTTGGGATTTTCGGGGACAGCAGAGGCCCACTTTTCCATGTACTCCTTAACATCTTTTTCAGGATACCATTGTTCCATTCCGTCTCCGATTCGCCGAGCTAACTCGGGAAAAAATTCCCGAACGTCTCTGGACTCACCGAGTGGTTCCACCATGGGCGTTCTGAGACCAACGTAAGGACGCAAGTTATAGGACGCTCGCGCGTCCAGATCCCACCGCTCCATGAAAGTGGTCCACGGCAGCACGATATCGGCAAAGTGTGCGGTCTCGTTGTAGAACGAATTGATGCAAACATGAAATTGGATCTTATCCTCATCAGACAAAATCTGCTGAGTCATGCTTTCCTCAGGCCAAGTCATGGGTGAATCGAGGTTGTAAGTCATGTACGCCTGCAACTTTGCCCGATCCTGCAGCAGGTAGAGATAGACGATTTCACCTACACGCATCCGTCTCCACACATTAGCAAGCGGATACTCAGGAGGATCCTCGAGCACGCTTTGTGTTTTTGCTCCGGGAGGCATCGGTGGTGTCTTGACCACCGGGTCTAAACCTCCCCAAGGCGACCAACACCAACCACCTTTCTTGCCAACGCTTCCTACCAATGCGTTAAGCATTCCAATGGCACGATCATTATAAAAGCCATTGAGATGTGCAGAACTACCACGATTGCAAATGGTTGTCGCAGCAGGTGCAGCAGCCGCAAATTCAGTAGCAATTCGCGCGATATTATCAGCCGCAACACCACTTACCCGCTCAGCCCAGTCGGGGGTGTAAGGCTTCAAGTGTTCCCGCAATTCGTCAACAGTGACGTTGGTCCATCGTTTGATGAATTTTTCGTCATGCAGATTTCTGGAAATGATCACGTTGCACATTGCCAACGCGATCGCCCCATCGGTACCGGGAAATGGTGAATGCCATTCGTCACTACCGCCCGCTGTATTCGACATCCGAACGTCGAACGTTACCAGTTTCGCTCCATTCTCAAAGCGTCCGCGTTGCACGCGACTCGCGAACGGCACATGCCCCTGATGCGCTTCAAAAACATTTGATCCGAAATTCAGAATGTACTTTGAATGTTCAACATCATTCAGGTCCCAATCACTTTCCCAAAGCCCCGTCAAATTGGCTGCCCGCCGATTCCCCGAGCAGAGCGAGCGATGCGACAGTTGAGTTTTGGTTCCAAAGGCATCGAGGAATCGTTTCAAGGCGTCCTTGCTACGCTGTCGCCCCTGATGGAAAGCGAACTCCTCTGGATGGCCGGATTCTCGTACCGCCTTAAGCTTCTCGGCAATTTCGTCGAGTGCTTCATCCCAGCTAATTCGTTTCCACTTTCCCTCACCACGTTTCCCCACGCGTTTGAGTGGATAAAGCAGCCGCTCCGGATGATAAAGGTGATTCAGGGAAGCCTGACCGCGTGCACACAGGTAGCCACGACTGTTCGGGTCTTTAGGATTTCCTTCCACCTTCAACAGACGCCCATCCTTGACATAGCCAATGATGCCGCAGACCGTACTACACAGTTGGCACATTCCGGGGACCTTCACAGCCCCTTCATACTTTGTTCGATCTGGCCAATTCCGCTTCGCCAACGGTCCGGGCAGATTACAGACACCGGGCATCTCTCCAAAAGAGCCAAGCTCATACGGCTCAGACTTTAGTTTTCGCCACTTTTCGATGTCAATTCTTTGACCAGACGGGTCAGCGTTGGGACGAGTGCCTACTCCACTTTCATCACCGGGGACCGCAGGCGTCTGCTCGGCCTCGGCCCTGTTGTTACTGTTGGCGAGGACGCCGCTTGCTATCGTCGCTAATCCAAGATTCAAAAAGCGGCGACGCTGACTCAGCCGTGATTGAGCGCGCTGTTCCTGGCTCATTGATCCCCCTCCTTCCAATTGTAGATATCGTATGACTCAGGGCGATAAGACTCACCTTCTCGCGGCAANTTCTTTTCGATTTCAGCAGCCGCAGGGCCCGCGAACCACATCCGGGGTTTTGTCTCTTTCTCTACTCTGATCTGAACCAATTCTACGTCCTCATCCTCCGCCCGCTTCATTGCCTGGCTCACTTTTGACTGCGGATCATTCAGGTCACCGAACTGCAGCGCCTCCGCAGGGCAAGTCGGCACGCAAGCCGGTTCCATTCCGGATTCCAAACGGTGATAACAGTTGTGGCACTTGACCGCCTGACTGGCAACGGGATCCATATAGATTGCTCCGTACGGACAGGCATCGACACAGGATCCATGACCGCAGCAGATGTCATAGTCCACTGCCACAGTGCCTCCGGCCTCTTTGTGAAGAGCACCGCAGGGACAAACTTTGATGCACGGAGCGTCTTCGCAGTGCTGGCAAGACATNGGCAGAAACAGCCTTGCTACTTCAGGGTATTTACCTTTATCGAGATAGGTGGTTTGACGAATGTAGTTCCCCAAGGGTACGTCATTTTCAGATTTACAACTGACCTCACAGGCATGACATCCAAAGCATCGTCGCGTATCGACAAACCAGCCNTAACGCTTGCCGTCATCAGGTGCAGTCATACGGCCCTGCCANGACTGCGCATCTTCTGCGTCCTTCTCCGTTTTNTGTTCTGCTGCNTCTAACTCACTGGAAGTCGTTACTGCAACAATCGGCAAAGCTGTGGCAGCTTTTTTGAGAAATTCTCGTCGGGGGTTTTGGTTCATGGAACTGAAGCGTCCGCTCTTCTCGCGTTTTTAGCAATCGGTCAAACAAGGTCGTTGGGCGCGTTATCAATAGCGTCGCGCAACGCTTTCACAAACTCGGTGACGTGTGTCACTGCTGCATCAGAATTTCCTGCATCGTGAACTCGCCGAACCACGGCCGACCCCACAATCAAACCATCTGCAACAGGGGCTAATTGGGCGGCAGTCTCTGGACCGCTGATTCCGAACCCAATGCAGATGGGTAACTCTGTCTGCCCTCGAAGCCATTTCACATTTTCAACCAGATCTTNGGGAAGAGCCGTCCTCTCTCCTGTGATTCCGGTAACCGACACGTAGTAAAGGAATCCAGAGGAAGACTCTGCGATCCTTACCTGACGTTCTCGAGGTGTCGTTGGTGTGACCAACTGCACCAAGCTGAAATCCTCATCAGCACAAATTCGGGAGAGTTCAGTCGCTTCTTCAACTAACAGGTCAGGAACAATCGCACCGGCGTAGCCCGCCGCCTTTGCCTGTTGCACGTAATTTTTCAGGCCGACTCGGTAAATGATTGCGTAGCTAACCATCGAAACCAGCGGCATGGTGGCTTCTGACTTCAAATTCTCAGCCAGATCCATCATTTGCTGCAGTCGAAAACCACGGTCGAGCGAGCGTTGATAGGACGCCTGAATCACTGGCCCATCTGCGATCGGATCGCTGTAAGGAACCCCGACTTCACACAAGTTAGCTCCGGCTGCCTGCGCGGCTTGAATGACTCGTGCTGTGGTTGCCATGTCTGGATCGCCAGCAGTAAAAAATGGCATCAACGCTTTACGGCCCTCAGATCGCAAATCGGCAAAAAGCTGGTCAACTGCTGACATCGATGAACCGTTTCAAAATCGTGGGGTAGGGCAGGGGATGGCCCCATTGTAGCCAACATGGAAAGAAAGTAACCCGGCGTCAGACCAATGAAAGCGTTGGATCAGTTTGCATGAGCGAATTCATCCCGGAATTTTGTGCAAACAATCCTTTGATCCGGCGAAAAGGACGGTGAGGCAAAGGGAACTCCCGCCAGAAAAGCTCTGGCACCTCCGCCAAGGCAACAGCAAGGCTGCTTTTGACGACCAAAGTCTGCACTAGCTGCGACCCAGGTTTTTGTTCATGTTCTGCTTGTATTGCTCAACCCCGGGTTGTCCGTAAGGGTTGACCCCCAACAGCCTGCCCTCGACTACTGTTGCAATCATCAGCATCTGAAACAGCTGTCCCAAAACATACGTATCGATGCCTGGAAGTAAAATATCGGTGGTGGGGCGACCATCTTGATGCAACGCGTCGTTTGTACCCTTGATAGCAGCTCCCATAATTTCAGGCAGCGTACGATCAGCGAGGTCATTCAGTGAATCCTGATTTCTTGAACTGCTTCCCACTGGCAAAGGATCCGTCCGATAGTTTTCGACAATGAGGTTATTGAATACTTTGTCATTGCGTCCCTGCTGATGCTGCTGATGACGACTATGCAAGTCTCTNGTGTTCACAGTGGTCAACGGGGTCACCCCGAGGCCATCTTTACCATTGGATTCCGCGAGCAACTGATCATGCCACAGTCCAACTGCTTCGAGAGCTTTGCTCCATACACTCATCACACGAATCGACTTATTGCGATGCTTGGCAAGCAGATGATTCACCGCGACATACTGCAATACGACGTTCTCTTCATAGGCAGCGTTNTTGAAGTGCTCATTCATNGCGACCGCACCCTCGAGCAATTTCATGCAATCCAATCCCAACATAGCTGCTGGCATCAACCCAACCGGTGAAAGAATACTAAATCGGCCTCCCACTCCTTCTGGAACGTTGAAGACCTGCTGACACCCAATCGCAGACGCCAACTCATGTAATTTTCCAGAAGAACCGGTAACCGGAATTACAAAGCGGCCCAATTTTTCTGCTGCCTGCTCCCCCAACGATGCTTCAAGGGAAGCGAGGAATTGCCGAAAAGCAACAGCAGTCTCCATCGTTCCNCCACTCTTGCTGATNACCACAATTGCAAAGCGNTTCTCTGCCTCAGTTGATCCATACCCTCCAGCTTTGAGTCGATGCAGCAACGCGTTGCTCGCATCGTTATCGACATTATTACCCTCGAAATACATTCGTGGCTTACTGCCTCGGTCACCGCGTGTCAGTTCGTTGTGATAGGGATCACAGCAGGCTTCCATCATCGCCCGAGCCCCCATGTAGGACCCACCAATGCCCAGTACAGCAACGGCGTCCAATTCGTTGTGGATGCCGTTAGCAACCTGAAAAATCCTGCCGAGCTCTGACGCACCACGGTCCGCCTCATAGGCAGCTAACTGCTCTTCGGGAAGCCAAAAGAAGCGGGCATCCAAAGGCTGCTTGTCCGCAGGTATTTGCCCCGACTGGTACTGTTTTGGATCAATTTCGACAATTTCGGTTCGCAATTCAGCCAAGATGCCTGACAACCCTGAGACCTGCTCTTCCGTGACACCAAAATCAGAATTGATACTGCCGGAGGGGTCAAAGCGTAAGAGAGGCATGATCAGATAATTCCTGAGGATACTGGCCGAGTTCTGAAGCTAGGGTAACGGATCGACCAACAGTCTCGAAGCGGGCTTGAAGGGGCGATTTGCTTGGGCGTTCCGAGGAGCGTCTCTGTCAGCTAAATTGGTCCGAGGCAGGAGTCGCAAAACTGACTGGCACTTAGCCCACAGTATGGCGAATCATTCCAAAACCGCCCTTAAATTCTGTTTTTTTTGCAACCAACAAAAGAGAACGGTCCATTGACGCAAGTCCGCCGAAAACCTGTTGTTCTGATCGTCCGTGACGGCTGGGGCGAAAACCCCAACCCCGAGTGGAATCACGCGAATGCCGTCCATCTAGCGGATACCCCCGTGTCTGATGCGCTAATGCGAGATTACCCCAACACACTGATTCACACATCCGGTGAGGATGTAGGCCTACCCGCTGGCGTTATGGGCAACAGCGAAGTGGGGCACCAAAACATCGGCGCTGGCAGAATCGTCGATCAAGAGGTGATGCGAATCACGCGTGCTATTCGCGACGAATCGTTTTTCAGCAAACCTGTGATTCAAAAATCGATTGAGCATGTGAAAGCCAGTGGTGGCACGCTGCATTTGCTAGGTTTGATGTCCGATGGACGTGTCCACAGTGACTTGGAGCACGCCTTTGCTGTAGTCGACTTGGTGAAAAACGCCGGTCTCACCAGTGAAAAATTCGCAGTCCACGCGATCACTGATGGTCGCGACACATCACCAACCGGAGGCAAAGACTTCGTTCAGCAACTCGAAGATAAAATGGCAGAAGCTGGTGTCGGTCATGTCGCCAGCGTGGTGGGTCGTTTCTATGCCATGGATCGTGACCTGCGTTGGGAAAGAGTCGAGACGGCTTATCACATGATGACCCAAGGAGCCGAAAGAACGGCAGAGACAGCGAGTGAAGCCATTCAGTCGTATTACGACAATCCAACCGATGCGAACCGCAAGGGTGATGAATTTATCGCAGCGACTACCATCGTGCGTCCCAACGGACCGACGCTTGTCAAAGACGGCGACGCCATCATCTTCCTGAATTACCGGGGCGACAGAACCCGGGAAATTACAAAGGCATTCGTCTATCCCGATGATCAATGGAAAGACATCGAGGGCGGAGGATTCGATCGGGGCAATCAAATCCAGAATCTGTACTTTGCCACCATGACTGGCTATGAATCGGGACTGCCTGTGCAGGTGATCTTTGAAAAGCCACCTAAAATGCCAAACATACTTGGCGAGTACATCAGCAGCCTGAATCTGCATCAGTTCCGTTGCGCTGAAACAGAAAAATACCCCCACGTGACCTTCTTTTTCAATGACTATCGGGACGATCCCTTTTCTGAAGAGGATCGCGGAATGGCCGCGTCACCTCGTGATGTGTCTACCTACGACCAAAAACCAGAAATGTCAGCAGAAGAAGTCACATCAAAAGTCCTTGCTGAGATCGATTCTGAACAGGCAGCATTGATCATCGTGAACTTCGCCAACGGTGATATGGTGGGACACACGGGAGTCGTCGAAGCGGCCGTCAAAGCAGTCGAAAAAGTAGACTCCTGCGTTGGACAAATTGTCGAAGCTACGCTTGCCAAGGGTGGATCACTCATCGTGACCGCTGATCATGGCAATTGCGAACAAATGATTGATCCGAAAAGTGGCGGCCCCCATACGGCGCACACTACCTTTGACGTACCGTTGATCGTTGTCGAACCAGATCTTAAGGGCCGAGAACTACGTCACGGCGGCCGACTCGCTGACATTGCACCCACCACGCTGGAACTGCTGGGACTGCCAATTCCCGATGAAATGACCGGCGAACCACTGCTGAAGCTGTAGGCTTGAATCGGCGGCATTCCGGCGTGTGGTGAATTCACACCCACGCCATCCTGCAACATGCTGAATTACCCGTCATCCTGTTGAGACCGACGGCGCAATCTAACCACGATGTGTTGCACCCATCCTGGACTGATGAAAATCATATTAGCAGCGATCATCATGATGCCAAAGGTAATCATGCCCAGGGCCAATGCGATTCCTGCATGCACCACAACCGCAAGCGTGATCACAAATGGACGAGTCAACCGCGGCCAAACGAGAGCACAATAGAAGATTTCCCAAAAGAGTGTGATATGGGTCATCGCGCTGAACANACGCGGATACCCCGACAACCATGTCATGTCCAACGACTGATACTCATAATTGCTGACGGAATACCAGACTGCAGTTCCGTCCCACCATGTCTGCCCGCGGGCTTTGCTGATCCCACCAAACAGGTAGATGACGCATAGGTGCAACTGCATCAGACGAGTGGCAATGTTCGCCAGCACCGTTGCCTTTGCTTCTGGAAATAGCCAATTCCAAANNCGTCCTCGATCAGTCGAANCAAATCTTTTTCTCAACCATGCNTCGACACTGTAGCAACTGCCGGACGGAGCAAGCATCAGGTACATGGCCATGTAAGTCAGGATTTGATCAAATCCGAAAAGCGTCCCTGTCAGGCGATGCAAATACATGAGTTGCAGGAACCACGCCAAAGGAGACGTGATCCTCGTCAAAAGCCCCAAAGCAAAGCATGCAGTCACGGCAATCGTGAAGCCATGGTGTATCCAAAGCAAAGTCGGGCTACTGATGAACCACAGGTAAGTCCTGCCGTAGTCAGAAAGTCCAAACGTGCCGTCATGCAATTGCCTGGCCGTTTCATTATTAACCCAAGCTGTATCCCCAAGAAATGCAGACAAGTCGGTCGCTAGAACCAAATGGGAATACAGCAGCATGACCCCCGTAATGATCCGGAGGATTGAAAGTGCATGGGGCAACCGCGGGGTGAACCAAAATTGGTCCCATGCATCAACATATCCGAGCAGCCAAGTCTTGACCAAGTTATCGCTTTGATTCATTCGTTGGCATCCTGCTCAATTGGCTTATCAAGCAATACGCGGTACAGACGCTTGTCCGTCAGTTCAATCGGCTCCTGCTGGTAATCGATCAGATCGGGAACCAGATGTTCAATTCGTCGAATGGCAACTTCATCCCCAGGGTACTCATGCTTGAGGTGATCCACGATTGATTGATGGACATGCTTATAACGAGCTCTCAAAAGCGACCAATACCGTGCTTCCTGACGGTTCGCTTTAAGCAATTCTGCTGATGGCCCGGGCGGTTGATAGATCTCATGCATGAACTCGCTCAACATGAAATGGCGGTGATACAGCAAACGCGGCCATTGCTGATTGCGATCAGGATACATTCTCTCAAGGAACGGCCCCTCGGGACTAGTGATCGCCGCTTGAA
>PAUV01000027.1 GCA_002712845.1 Rhodopirellula sp.
TTGGACCACTTTGGACGCCCGAACTTGATCCGGTCATTTTGGTCACTCTTATCTACCATATCGTGGGCCTGACCATGTGCTGGGCACTGGGCTTGATTCGCATGGATGGAAATCGCTTACCCGCAAATCTGACCTCTTTCGCGTTGGCAGTCACTGCACTGCCCATTTTGATTTATCCGACATTCATGGTCGTCACATGGCAGATGGAAGTTCAGGCTGATTGGCGGCCAGACGGCAGGTATGTCGATGCGATGATTCGTGTGATCACGGCTCTTGTGGCAGCCACTGCCTTGGGCCGCTACTTGGCAAAAGGATTTTGTCCCACGGCGGATCCCAAGCTCGATCCGTTGGGAAAATCGACGGGCCGACTGATTGACCTGATCGTAATCCTTGCAATTCCTGCACTGCTGGTGGGCTGGCAGGCATCGCCGGCAGTGATTGTCTTGGCGGCTGTACTGGCTTTCTGGATCCGTCCGATGATGCCCCGTCAATCAGATGCTCTCGGTCGATTCGCCATTGCTATGCCAGTCGCTTTGACCTTCCAAATCGTATTCTGGCGACGGCTGGATTCTGCAGATACGACAATCGGTTTGCCGTTTCCGTTGTGGCCATCCGAAAATTCATCTCCCGGCGTCATGTTGTTTTGGCTGTTCATGCTGGGAACGGTTCCGCTTTGGCTTCGAGAGTCGCCAACGGAAGCCGATGCCGAAACAGAATTCGATGTTGAAGCTGAAGCCGATCTGAACACGGGTGATGTCGACCTTTCAGGTGACCGAGCGTTCGACGAAAATGTGTTAACGCAGGAAGATTCCGATGAGTATCGAGAGTTGGGTGGTGCATCCGAATCTGCTTCGAAACTCACCGAACGGGAATGTGACACTGGTTCAGATGAGGATTCGATCTGATCAGAAAGAGGCTGAAAGTGATCTCATTGAGCTCTTGGATGATGTTCGCAGCGGAAGCAGTCGTTCACTTAAAGAGAGCTGTGAATGAGACGGATTTGCCTAGCCGATTTTACCGGTCAAGTTTACCGGTCAAACATGCTGGTAATGTAATCTTACGCCGAAGCATCAGCTTCGCAGCCATGCATCAAATCTGCACCTGGGGCACGCTGAGTGTTGAAATTCGACGAGTGAAGCCCTGAAGACAAGTGCATGGCGGGCAGCCCGAGTGCATGGCGGGCAGCCCGAGGATGTGATGCGTTTGTGTGATTCTTTACGATTCCGATTCACCAATATCGGATTCGCGAACTTCCGTTGGTCGCGGTCGCAACTGGCAAAACAGGGCTTTTTTCTGGTCTGGCAGCGAGTAGTCAAATCCGCAGCTCTGCAGGAATCGTTCGGAGGAACTGATTGCGAGAATTTCCATCACATTAAGTTCATGGGCTCGAGCCACACAAGCTTCTACGAGTTGTCGCCCCACGCCGCTGCCTTGAAAGTCGGTATCCACTGCCAAGCATTGAAGTTCGGCAAGTTTGGGTCCATAGATTTCGATCGCCGAGAATCCGACCAGTTTTTGGGGCTGACCCTCGCACTCTTGAAGAGCAACAAAGCCATGTCGAGTTAGCTCGATGATTTCTGCTTCGGTTCTGGCCAGAAGCAGGCGTTGCATCACATAGGGTCGCATCAGGGCGTGGATGGCTTCAGCATCAACCGGCTGTGCTTGTCGCAGTTGTATGTTAACGCCCTGGTTGACCGGTGACTCTGGATCCCGATTGCTCAATTCAATTGCACCGGGTTGGTGGCCTGTTTGATGGTCTGCCGCATTATCTGAACAGGGGCATCGAGTCCCGTGAACAGTTTGTACTGGTAGGCAGCCTGTCTTACAAACATGTCGATGCCGGTAATGATTCGGCAATTCGCCCGCTTTGCATGTTTGATTAAGAGTGTGTTTTCCGGGTTGTACACGGTGTCAAATACTGCCAAGTACTGACTCATGGCAGAGGCATTGTAGGGTGATGAATCCATATCGGGATGCATGCCCACCGGGGTTCCATTGATCAGCAAGTTGATTTTCGGTTCATGTCGTTGACCCCACTCAACCGTTCGGCAACCAATCTCTGCGGCTAGAATTTGCGCCCTCTCGTGCGTTCTTGAGCTGATGATGACATCACAGTGTCGTTGTTTCAGTCCCCAGGCAATTGCTCGTGAGACTCCACCTGCGCCCAGTACCATAGCAGTGAGTCCCTGCATTGGTCTTTCCTGTGATTTGTCAATTTGGAAAACTTCTTCAATGCAATCCATTGCCGCGCGATAATCGGTGTTGTAGCCGAGGCAGTCTTTGTTCTGAAACACCATCGTGTTGACAGCGCCGATTCCCGTCGCACTCGATTCAGCTTGAGAACAAAATTCGATAGCGTCTTCCTTGTGAGGAATCGTGACGCTCAAGCCACTAATGTTCAGGTTGGGGCAGCTATCAACCAGATTGGATAAGTCGTTTTTGGGGACACGGAATGGAAAGTATCGTGCATTCAGTCCTTCTTCCGCGAACGCCTTGTTGTGAATCAGCGGGCTGTAACTGTGCGCAACCGGGTCAGCCACAACTCCGAAGAACTCGGTTTCCTCATTGATCGTGTTGTACTTGTACAGATCCCTCATCTCTTTCCAGTCGAGTTGTCCGGAGGCCATTTTCCGGCCTCCAGAGAATGTCGCGTAAGTGAAGGGTGAACCGAGTCGGTTTGCCAACAGGCGTGTGATCACGCCAATTTCACCCATGCAGATTCCGATGGTGGGGACCTTGGCATTTCGGACAAGCTCGATCATCCGCAGGTTGTCGGCGAAAGAATTCGCCATGGTTGCGATTTTGACGATGTCTGCATCTTCATCCGCCATTGCAGCATGCAATTCTTCCAGATTATCAGGTGTTTCCGACATGTCGTGGAAACTAATGATCCGTTTGGTGTTGCCGTAGCGGGGGATCTGGGCGGCGATGTCAGCTTCGATGTCTACGTATTCGACCCCAGCGGCGATGGCACTTCGGAGCAGCATCAAACGTTCCTGCTCAGTCTTCATCCAGCGTCCACCGTCATCTCGTCGGCGAGCGGTCAAAACCACAGGGCAGGGGCGATTTTCGAGCAATCGGTTTAGACTGATGGCGCGACCGATGTAATCGAGACGCAATTCAACCAGTTCCGCCCCTTGCTCAGCGAGGAACTTGTGTTCGGCAATCATCCGTTTGTGGCGGGCTCTACCGAGTGTTACGCAAATCATGGACTGTCAGAAACTATGGAGAGAAAAAGAAGGAACTTAAAGCGTGTTCGGCCAGGTTGAGGCCAATAATCATCACCCCGCCGGTGGACTCCGCGGTCAAGAGCCTATAATAGACCGGCAGTCATGAGGGAGCAGGGGTCTTTAAAGAGTAATCGGTTTTGAGGCCCCTAGATTCCCAAGACACTTTGGTATCCCCCCGTTTTTTCAGATGATTGAGTTGGAAACACCTCACGAAGAGTTCCGCATGTTCGTTACAATCCCTAAAAACTGGCTGCTTACCCGGCCAAATGGCATCGCCGGCCTAATGTTGCCCCTCGCTTCTCTCGTTTTCTTGAACCCAACCATTGCCGGCAACTTGGCGGACACGGCTTCGGACACTACTCCCACTGCGGAAGTGCGGACCGCGACTCAGCCGAGCCAACTCAATTGGCCAACTGCTCGGGGGGATGCGCAGTCGACGGGGCACGCTGATCAGACGTTGCCAGAGAAACTTCAGGTGAAATGGGAATACAAAGCTGACGAAGCAATCGAGACCACACCGGTAGTCGTTGGAAAGAGAGTCTTTGTTTCAGATGTGATGGGCAAGGTCTACGCCATTGACCGTGACACGGGAAAGGAAATTTGGAAAGTCGATTTCGATACCGGCTTCCTCGCTTCACCCGCAGTTAAATCTGAAGAACTGCTGATCGGTGATATCGACGGAAATCTTTACAAGCTCAATGCGATCACTGGAAAAGAATTGTGGCGCAAGTCGACCGATGGTGAAATTCAAGGGTCAGTCGCGTTTTACGGTGAGAACGTTTTGGCTGCCAGTGGGGACGGCAAGCTGCATTGTTTTCGCCTCAAGGACGGTGAAAAAGTATGGACCTATGAGGCGAATGACCAAATCCGATGCAGCCCGACCGTGGCTGGCGACCGAACTTTTCTGGGAGGCTGTGACGGTCAATTGCACGTTGTCGATCTCAAGACTGGCAAAGCCCTGGGGAAAACGTTTGAGTTGGGAGGCCCCACCGGGTCGACTCCTAGCGTCGTTGGTAGCAAAGCGTTTCTGCCCATCATGGATGGGGTCGTGCTGGCGTTCGATTGGAAAGCTCAAAAAGAACTCTGGCAGCACATGGACGAAGAGCGTCCACAGGAATACCGAAATAGTGCAGCTGTCACAGGTGATCTGGTCGTGTTGAGCAGTCAATTCAAACAGGTGGATGCGATTTCCACTGCAACGGGCAAGTTAAAGTGGAGGCATACACTTCGCCGTCGTGCCGATGCTTCACCGGTGATTGCCGGGAAAGACGTTTGGATTGCCGCAACTGACGGAAGATTGATTCGACTTGAACTTCAGGATGGTACTGAGGAGAAATGGAGTTACGAGATCAGGGGCTCTTTCCTCGCTGGCCCTGCCATTGCTGGTCAAGAGCTCTTCATCGCTGATGATGATGGTGTTGTACGCTGTTTTGGGGCCGAAAAAAGCCCGAATAAGGTGGATGCCGCAGCAAGTTCCAAAATCAATCCCGCGGTTCCGTCCCAAGGGCTGTAGTAGTCTGCGGGGATACACTTAAAATGATGCAGGCAGCGACCTGACAATTACCTCTACCTCCCTTAAGATCGGCTTCTTTTCATGGGTTCCGCTTCAAGCGATAAGAAAAAAACCGAAGTCGGCAGTTACTTCATCTCAAACTATCCACCGTACAGTCAGTGGAATCGTGAAGAGCTACCCGCTGTCCATGAGGCACTTGAAAGCCCGCCCAGCGAGCAAACTCCGCTGGGTCTCTACTTGCATATTCCGTTTTGTCGAAAACGCTGCAAGTTTTGTTATTTCAAAGTTTTCACTGACGTCAAAGCTGCTGAGGTGCAACGTTATGTTGATGCACTTTGCAATGAAATTTCTCTTGTAAGCCAATTGCCACTGATGGGCGATCGGCCGTTTCGTTTTGTTTATTTTGGGGGCGGAACGCCAAGTTTTCTGTCACCCAAGCAATTGACGAAACTTGCTGATCGACTTCGGGAGCACATCACGTGGGACGGTGCTGAAGAGGTTACCTTTGAATGCGAACCCGGAACACTTAGCGAGACCAAAGTAAAAACGTTAAGAGATGTCTTGGGTGTAACGCGAATAAGTTTGGGCGTCGAAAACTTTTCAGACAAGTTGCTGGAAGAAAATGGTCGCGCTCATTTGTCCAAGCAGGTTTTCAATGCATGGGAATGGATTACAGCTGCTGACTTTCCGAACGTGAACATTGACTTGATTTCTGGAATGGTTGGTGAGACTTGGGATAATTGGAAAATGAACGTTGACAAGACTCTGGAATTGTCTCCAGAGAGTGTCACGATTTATCAGATGGAATTACCATTCAACACCGTTTACAGCAAAGACATTCTCGGCAATCAGGTCGAGAGTCCCGTTGCTGATTGGGATACCAAGCGTGCTTGGGTGGAGTACGCGTTCGGTGAATTTGAAAAGGCTGGGTACAGCGTTAGCAGTGCGTACACTGTTGTTAAAGATCCTACGAAGGTGAATTTCAGCTACCGCGACAATCTGTGGAAGGGAGCGGATTTGTTGGCAACAGGCATTGCCAGTTTTGGACATGCCAATGGAGTTCATTACCAGAACCTTGCGGATCTTGAGAAATATCTCACAACCATCGAATCCGGGAAGCTTCCTCTGGGAAGGGGGTTTGTCCCAAGTTCGCACCAGCAACTCGTTCGTGAGATGATTTTGTTGCTGAAGCGTGGCTACTTGGACGTTGGTTACTTCCAAAACAAGTTTGGTGTGGATGTCAGGGAAAAATTTTCAGAACAATGGCAGGGCTATGTCACTGACGGTTACGTCAAACTGAATGGCGATGCCATTGAATTGACCCAAGCAGGATTACTGCGAGTGGATGGATTGTTGCCGCCGTTTTTCGAAGTTGAGTTCCAGGGAGTACGCTACACGTGAGTGATGATGGCGTAACTGATGCGTCGGCCGAGAAGGTAACGGAAGAATATTTTTCGTTTGCAATGGGAGAATTCACTGCCGAGTTCCCCCGAGATCGCCTTTATGCGACCAATCATATGTGGGCTAGTGAGATCGCAGAGGGGGTTTGGCGATTTGGCTTGACTGCCTATGCGGTGCGCCTGCTACAAGATGTCTACTTTTTGGATTGGGAAGTGGAACCGCCTGATGCAATTGGATTGCGGGCGCAGGTTGGTTCGATCGAAAGCAAGAAGGCTGAGAGTGATCTGTATTCACCCGTTGCTGGATCGCTCTCAAGGATTAACGAACTGACTCTTGATGACCCTTCTTTGATCAATGCAGCTACCTACGGCGATGGGTGGTTGATCGAGATGGCGACTACAGACGTTGACCGCTTGCTGGATCCGGATGCCTATGCACAGCATCTTGTTGACGCTTGGCAAGTCGCGCAACGGACGATCAAAGGCCAGGCAAACCATTAGGTTTCGGTTTGCGTTTTTTCCGGTGCCGCTGATTGGAATTCTTGTTAAAGGCTGCGTTGCCTGATCAATGTTGCTCTTTTTGTTGTGCCTCGCCTGTATTTCCGTCTGTGTCTGATTCGCGTTGTTTGTCGATCCAGTCATTGACTCGTTGTTCCAGCATGGGCAACGGAATGGATCCAGCTTCAAGAACCCGGTCGTGGAATGAACGCACATCAAAATCATCTCCAAGTGCTTGCTCTGCTTGCTGACGGATACGACTGATTGCAAGTTCGCCTGTTTTGTAGGCGAGTGCTTGGCCTGGCCATCCGATGTAGCGATCAACCTCAGCCACGATGTTGTGCGGGCTTAGTGCTGTGTTTGCCGTCATGTAGTCGATTGCCTGCTGCCGTGACCATCCCATCCAATGAAGTCCCGTGTCCACAACGAGTCGGCTAGCACGCCACGCTTCCATGCTCAATCGCCCAAAGTCCTGATAAGGGTCTTTGTAAAATCCGATGTCTTTCCCGAGGCGTTCGCTATACAACGCCCAGCCTTCGATAAAAGCTGTGAAGTTGCTCTCGCGACTGATGGGATGCAGGTTTTCAAGTTCTGCCTGAATGGCGAGTTGCAGATGATGGCCAGGAACGGCCTCATGTAGCGACAAAGCTTCAAGTTGATACAGCGGGCGAGAGGACAAGTTGTAAGTGTTTAAGTAGTAAACACCACCACGTGTGCCATCGGTCGCTGGCGGCCAGTAGTAGGCTGCCGTTGTTTGGGGCGCCACGTAAGCAGGGATTTCCTGCAGCCCGTACGGGATTCGCGGCAGGTGTCCAAACAGTTCTGGTAAACGCCCGTCTGCACGCTTTAAAATCAAGGCGGCAGTTTGCATTAATTCTTCAGCTGAATTGGCATAGAACTTGGGGTCAGTTCTCAAGTGCTCGAGGAACTCATCAAGTGTGCCTTCAAAGCCTACTTTTTGTTTGATCAACTTCATCTCGCAACGGATCCTCGCGTTTTCACTTATGCCAGTTCGATGCAATTCTTCCGGTGAGATTTCGATGGTAGTGAAGCGTTGAACACGGTCGAGATAGAATTCGCGCCCCATGGGCATCGCTGATGCTCCCACGGGTCCTCGACATGCAGGCAGATATTCGGTTCGAAGGAAATCGGCAAAACGCTGATAAGCCGGGATGACGCTCTGTTTGAGTGCGTCCTCGATTTGCGTATTGATCCGATTCCATCGTTGAGTGCCGAGGTTGCTTTTTGATTCCGCAGCGATGTTTGCCAGAAATAGTGACTTCGTAAAGTCGTCAACAAGATGCGATTCAACCTGAGAGAGTGAATCTCGCATGATGATTGCTGGTTGAACCAGTCCGGCTTTGATCCCCCCTCGCAGTAACTCTATTTGCTGATTGGTATAGCGGTCAAAATCTTTAAGACGAGCGATGTAGTTGGCAAAGTCCTCTTCGGATTTTGGGGCCATCACTCGGGGTAACTCCGGGAAACGGATATGAAAACCGCCACGATTATTGATAGGCATCAAATGGGTTTTGAAGCGAAAGTCGGCAAGTTGACCTTCAAGGCGTTGCCGCAGCAGTTCATGATCAATCCGTTTTCCCTCGCTGAGATTCTTCACGGGGACGGCTTCAAGCTTTTCGAGAAATTTTCCGCGTCGGTCTGCTCGTGCTTGAATCGCGAGAAGGCTATCGTCAGCGAGGCGATCCTGCCCACGTGGATCACCGATGTTGGTTGCCAGCAACGGAGAGGATTCTAGTTCAAAATTCCAGACTTGATCGAGCAACTCAGTCAATGTTTGGTTGACGCTGAGTTCCTTCGTTGTGGTTTCCTGTGCCAATAACACGTTCGAAAGTAGAATCAGCAGAATGAGGACAGGAAATCGCCAGGTTGTATTGGACATGGTTAGGTTCAGTATGATTTTGTAGCGGGGCAGCACGGCGTTACGGAAAGTAATTTTAGAACCTAATGCCTAAGGTATCCGGCTGGTCTGCACCCGATCGGATGTCACGCCGAAATTGTACGTAACTCGGGCTGTTGTAACGACAGTTAGCCCACATTCGCGTATCTTGAGTTAAGCTGAGTGGGTACGTTGGCGGATGCCTGCGGCCGTTATGCAATAACGCGGTTTGGGAAGTCGGTTGGCAACTTATTGCAAGATTAACGTGCGTTGCTAATCAAAGTGAAATTCTTTTGGTGAACTTGAAATGCGAAGTATTGTGCTGCTGTGTTCCGTGATGGCTCTCGTAACGACTCAGGTTTGGCGATTCCAAGGCGACCGGAGAGGTTTAACTGCGCGGGCGACAGAATACACTCCGAAGGATGGTTTTCTCGCCCGTTATCGCAGAAAAGCAATCGGTAAGTGGGAAAAGGATATTAAGAAACTTGAGGCTCGTGATGCGGCTGAGAGTGATCCTGAAGACGCGATCATGTTCATTGGTAGCAGTAGCATTCGAAGATGGTCCGATATCGCGACTGATATGGCACCCTTTCGTACGATTCAGCGAGGTTATGGAGGAGCGAAGTACAGTGATGTTGCCATTTTTTCCAAACGTCTGCTGCATCCGCATGAATACCGGGCGCTCGTGATTTTCGTTGGAAATGATGTTCAAGGAAAGACTGAAGATCACACCCCTGATCAAATAGAGGAATTGGTGAGGTACATTGTTTCAGTGTCGAAGAATCATCAAGCCGATGCTCCTGTATTTCTGATCGAGGTGACCCCAACCTCGAAGCGGTTTTCGGCATGGCCTGCCATTCGCAAAGTAAATGCGCGTCTGCGAGAAGTCGCACTTTCAACGCCTAACACGCATTTCATTGCGACTGCAGAGCATTATTTGGACCCAGAGGGGAAGCCCCGGGATGAGCTGTTTGTTGGTGACCGCTTGCATTTGAACGAAGCTGGGTACGACCAATGGGCAACGTTAATCCGCAGGAGAATTTCTGAAACATTCAAATTCAAACGCGAGTTTGAGGCCAAGGCTGGATCTCCAGCGGTTGATGAATCCAGCGGGAAATGAGTTTCACGCTCCCCAAAGCCCTGTTCCACGAAATCTATTCCAGAAACCGTCAGATTTACCATCGCAATTGCCGGTTTCAAGCTTGTGACTTTCTGAAATCAATTCGTAGACTCCCGATGCGTTCTGTCTGAGCGTGATTTCATCTTTTTCGCAACGGAAGCAGTCAACTTGGGCGGCAAGGAAGCCACCACTGGATCAATTAGGCTTGGAATTCGACGAAGAATGTCGTCTTTCTCGTTTGCTGCTGCGCGGATTCTTCTTGTTTCCTTCTGTACTTTCTGGATCGCAAACACAGCGAAGAGCCAGCAAATCAGTTCTGAGCCAATCCTTGTTCGGGGCAACGTGGTTTCACGTTGGCAGATCAATGATGCAGAGGCATCTCTTTTACAAGGTGATTGCGAGTTGGCTCATGGTGCACGGACAGTTCGGGCTGATTCGATGCTATTGTTGGTGGATGGACCCGTGGGTCGGGTCCGAACTCGGGTTGTGATCGCTGGCGATTCCACAAAGAAGGGTGATCGTCCCCAAACGTTGACGCTGCTGACTTTGGGTGACCCACAAATCATCGCCCCCCGTGTGCTCAAGAAGCCAGCCGATGAACCTGCGTTGCTTCGCTATTTGCCGGTTCCTGATTCATTTCCAGCCAACGAGTGGTTGGATGCGATTCCAAATATTCAAAAGGTGCAATTCGAAGAATCAATCATTGCACCTCAGCCAGACAATGCCATTCCAGCACCTCCGGCGGACTCGACCGATTCTTCATCAGTACGTTTTCTGACAGGTGGAGGCACCAAGTCGATTGAGATCGGGGCACGCGATGGATCGACTCAACTGCAGATCGAAATGAAGCCCCGGCCCGAGTTGGGCGATACGGTGGTTTTGGCCAGGGGTGGGGTTACTGTTCTGATTCGCGATGTGACTGTCAGGCTGCCTGGCGGCATGATGGACCTCGGTACCATCTCGCTGTCAGCCGATCGTGTTGTGGGTTGGTTACCTGAAGTAGGATCACTGTTCAATCGTTCGAACGCGAGTGCGCCATCTGATGGAGAAATCTATCTAGAAGGAGATATCGTGTTTCGTCAAGGCGAGCGAATCATCTATGCCAACTCGATGTATTACAACATTGCTACGCAGCAGGGCATGGTGCTGGATTCTGAAGTTATCACAACCATCCCAAATTATCTTGGTGTTGTACGCCTGAAGGCAGATGTGTTGCAGCAAGTTGCTGAGGGCAACTTTATAGCATTTGATGCAGCAGTCACGAGCAGCCGAATGGGCGTACCGCAGTATTGGTTACAGAGTGAACGTCTGCAACTGACAGATCGCCAACGAATCATGCCGGACCCCATTACCGGTTTGCCAACCAGTCGTAGCGAAGCATTCGTTAATAGTCGTGACAACTTTGTTTACTTTGGTGGGGTTCCAATACTTTACTGGCCTACGTTCTCAACCAGCTTGGAAAGACCGGGCTACTACGTTTCTGGCATCAAGTTGCGAAATGACCAGATTTTCGGCACGCAAGTATTGGTTGATTTTGATCTGTTTCAGTTATTTGGAATTGAAAATGCGCCACCGGGTGCTAACTGGGAAATGTCACTCGATTATTTGAGTGCGCGTGGACCAGCGATCGGAACCAAGCTTGAGTACAGTTTGCCATCCATTTTCGGCATCAACGGCCCTGTGGATGGCTATTTTGATACTTGGCTTATTCACGATGATGGTAAGGATGATTTGGGGGCAGGCCGACGCGATTTACAGCCCTCAACAAAATTCCGTGGTCGCTCTCTTTTGCGGCATCGACACTATCTGAATCCCAATCTTGAGCTGATTGCCGAATTGGGTTGGATCAGTGACCGTAATTTTCTGGATCAATATTTCGAAGGCGAGTGGGATCGTGACATCAACGAAAGCACTGCTCTGCGACTGCGAAAGTATCATAATAGCCATCTGTTTGATGTAACTGGGCAAGCCCGGATCAATGACTTTTTCACAACTACTGAAAATCTGCCCATGTTGGACCACTACATGATTGGTGGTTCAATTTTCGGAGATCGCTTCACGTGGTCGGCTCACAATAAGCTGGGTTATTCTCGCTTACAGATCGCCGATTTTCCCGAGAATGCAGATGAGCAGAGTATGTATTCGCCTATTTTGTCTACACCGGGAATTGCGGGACTCGACAGCATAGGGCTGGAAAACGCCTCAGGGATTGTCACTGGAACGCGGCAAAAGCTTGCGTTGCCAGTTCAGCTTGGCGCAGTCCGGGTTGTGCCCAGTGTTTCCGGAGAGGCATCCTACTACGGTGAGGCTTCAGATGGTGAACCACTTACACGTTTGTTTGGGCAGGGAGGGGTGGTTGCCACGCTACCCGCCTCGCGAGTCGATGCGACCATCCAAAGTAGTTTGTTGAATATTCGGGGACTGGCTCACAAAGCTGAGTGGCAGGCCGAATATTTTTACGCAGACAGCAATTCAAATCTTGATGCACTTCCACTCTATAATCCACTGGATGATCACGCACAGCAGCAATACCGGTCACGATTCTTGCGGAGCAACCCTGCGATGTTGGGGCGTGAACGTTATCAGACCAGGGACTATGCATTTCGACAGGGGATACAGAAGCTTGTTGCCAGTCCCAGTGATGTTGTAGCAGCCGACTTGCAACAAGTGCGAATCGGTTTGCACCAGAGATTGCAAACTAAGCGTGGTCTTCCTGGGCTTGAACGCATTGTGGACCTCTTTAGGTTAGATCTCGATCTATTCATCTTCCCAGACGCGGATCGTGAT
Organism: Rhodopirellula sp.; assembly: GCA_002712845.1. The sequence continues at coordinate 12,446 of PAUV01000027.1, forward strand.
AACTTTGGGGAAACTCTGGGCCCAGCTACCTATGACATGCGTTATCTAGTGGGCGATCGTGTCTCACTTTTGAGTGATGGGTATTTCGATTTCTTTGAGGGAGGTCTGCGATCGATCAGCGCTGGGGTCCGTAGTACCCGTCCTGGTGTGGGGGATGTTTACTTTGGTCTGTTGTCACTGGAAGGACCCATCAGCAGTACGGTATTCAGAAGCAACCTTGATTACCGGTTGAATGAAAAGTGGATTGTTTCCAATGGTCTGAGTTATGATTTCAGCAGTACTGGGAATGTTTCGCAGTCAGCTGGTCTGACTCGAATCGGCGAGTCGCTCCTGTTTCGACTTGGAATGACGTATGACAAGGGCCGCGATAATGTGGGCATCGGTTTTTCAATCGAACCTCGTTTCTGGCCCAAGCCAAAGTTGGGTCGTGTGGGAGGGCAGTTAATCCCACCACCAGGTGTCGAAGGATTTGAATAGAACCCCGTGCCGAGGGTGCAGACTTAGCAAGAGAGTTTAGGGAGACCCAGCAAATTTCGCGGCAACAGTCGGGCTTGCAGATTGGTTCGCCATAGTTCTTGCTGTTTAAAATGCTCTCTATTATCGGTGCCAGGAAGTGTGCACACTTTTTTTCCGGTTAACGCGTGTGTTGGATCGCCCAGTTCAGATACCCCTCAGTGGTGTCGGCCACAGGTAACATGAGGATCTCTGGTTGTTCGTAGGGATGCAGTGCCACAAGTTGTCNNTTGAGGTCTTGCCAGCANGCGTTNCCTGTTTTTATCGTCATTCGAAATTCAGTTGNTGATTGGACGACACCATCCCATTTGTAGTAACTGGCGACAGGACCTTCGATTTGAACGCAGGCTGCCAAATTGGAGTCAATGAGCTGACGGGCAAGGTGCTCGGCATCTGCGTGTGACGCCACAGTGGTGACCACGATGACGAGTTGATGAGATGAATGCATGTCAGAAACGGGGAAAAGAGGAGCCTNTGGGTCTAGGCTGGCGATGACCAGAAAACTNGGAATGTGGCCAGTTGGTAATTTAGCAGGCAACTGGTAAGCATATGGAGGTAGGCTGTCGGGCGGCTTGTTTCAANGGANTGGATGCGGAAAAGCGGTGACGCTTTTTCGCTGNGTAATTTCGGCGAAAAACAGCTCAGGGCTTTNATCACAGAACTTATCGGCACAGAAACAGCGACACGTTGTAATTGTTGGAGAGATACAGAAATGGCTGATTTGCAAGGGCCAAGTAAAATGACACCTTTCACGATGTCGCGCATGATTCGCGTCAGCATGACGTATTCGTGGCGGGTTTCAGGATCGGTCGCGTTGGGGGTTGCAACGGCAACCGCGGTCATTGTGGGTGCTTTGCTGGTCGGCGATTCAATGCGTGGAAGCTTGCGAGGGCTTACCATCGAGCGGCTTGGAAACACGGAAAATGCCATTTTTCCNGGAGGGTTCTTTGNGGTCGATGGCTTGACCAACACGANTCTGGATCCCATNGCTTTNATGTTGTTNGAGAATGGCATCGTTGAGTTTCGTGGTGACGATGATGCGATTCGTAGAGCAGGGGCGGTGCAAATCATTGGCTGCGACAGTGATTTTTGGCGACTTGATGTCTCGGGGATGCNNGAACCACCAACACTCGATGACGATAGTGTAATCGTGAACCAGTCGATGGCTTCCGAACTGGGTGTGCAAGTTGGTGATCTTCTTACTTTGCGTTTGCCAATTGAACAGGCAGTGCCCGCCGACAGTCCGCTGGGAAAGCGGGACGCAGAGAGTGAGGGTCTGCCNCGCATGCGNATCGNNGGGNTNGTTCCGGATCGTGGGTTAGGGATNTTTTCTGTTTCCCCAAGNCAGGCNGCACCNCGCAACATATTTGTCAATCGCGCGACGGTGGGTGAAGTTCTTGATAGGGAAGGGCAGGCCAATGCNCTTTTGCTGGATCAGCCTGCAACACTTCAGGACTTCAATATAAGCTTGACTGACCTTGGGCTTACATTGCAACGCATTGAACGCCGCTTTGAACCAGAGTCCGGTGAGCCCACGACCATTTATGGTTACTACTGGTTGACCAGCGAGCGATTGTTGCTTCCCGCAATTGCGGTTGATCGCATCAAGGAAGCTTTTCCCGTAGGTCAATTGACTGAGACAACGACTTACCTCGCCAATGCACTTGAGCGTTTGAATGAGGAAGGTGACGTCGTGGCTACCGTACCTTACAGCACCATCACCGCTGTTGATAGCAGTCCCCAGCTACCTTTGAATTATGATCTTCCTGCGAATTCGATTGATGTTCAATCGCCGGAGGCAGATAGCACCACTGAAGTGATTCCCTTGGTGCTAAATCAATGGGCTGCTGACCAATTGGGGGCAACACGGGGAACACCATTACGAGTTGCCTACTATGAACCAGAAGTTGAGAACGGCAAAGAAATCGAACGCTTCTTTGCAGCGGTAGTGACCGATGTGGTTCCGATCACGCGGCCAGCGACACCGTACCGTCGTCGTCGAGAAGCAACTTTTGACCAGCCACCAACGGTCTATAACGATCCCGATCTGACACCGTCGGTGCCCGGAGTCACTGACCAGGATTCGATTAGTGATTGGGATTTACCCTTCCCATTAAAACGGGAAATCAGCAAAGAAGATGATGTTTATTGGAATGAATACCGTTTGACGCCGAAAGCATTTTTGCCTCTGAATCAAGGGCAGCAACTATTCGGCAGCCGGTTTGGCGAAACCACTGGTATTCGCATCTCCACATCGGCTGCAGCTGATGAGAGTCTTCTGAGCCAGCGCTTATTAGAGATTCTCAAGCCATCGTATTCCGAGTTGGGATGGTCGATCATACCAATCCGCGAACAACAACTAGCCGCGTCCAGTGGAACCACTCCCTTTGATGGGCTTTTCCTGTCATTGAGTTTCTTTGTGATTCTGGCCGCGATCATGTTGATCGCAATGTTGTTTCGTTTGGGGCTGACACAACGCATGACCCAATTCGGAGCTTTGTTGGCGGTGGGATGGACCCCAAGGCGTGTAGCCAGCTTGGTGCTCCGAGAGGGATTGCTGGTTGCCGCGGCAGGTGTATTGCTGGGAGTGGTTGGTGGGTTTCTTTATGCATGGACCGTGCTCTGGGCGTTGCGTTCCCTGTGGGTGGGGGCCGTGACCGTACCGTTTCTGACCTTTCACTGGACGCTTCAGAGTTTACTGATTGGTTCTTTTGCAGGATGGGCGGTTGCAGGACTAACGTTGTGGAAGACGGCTCGTTGGTTGACGCAGCTTGATGCCCAAGATCTGCTTTCGCAGCGTGATACGGATAAAATGTCTAGTCGAACATCTGGTAGAGGAAGGCTGCCCCTCGTTGCGGGTGGTCTTGGTCTTTTCGCAGTGGGCGTGGGTGCCTTTGGTGCAACAGTCGCCGGTCAAATTGCAGCAGGCGCTTTCGTCGGCGGTGGGATGTTGCTTCTGATTGCNGCGTTGCTGTTCATCTATGCATGTTTGCGGAGCCCAAGTCGTCTTGCCACCAAGACCCGTCAAGATTCATTCACATTTCGTCAGCTCATCAGTCGCAATGCTTCGCGGCATCCCCTGCGGAGCACGATGACGATTGGTTTGATGGCGACAGCAGCTTTTTTAATCATGGCGATATCGGCATTTCGTCTGCAGCCCGGTACGGAAGGAACAGGCGGATTCACCTTGATTGGCCAATCTTCGCAAACACTTTCCAGAGATCTCAGGCAGATACAAGTCCGCTCCGAAATGCTTGGGCCAGATGCTCGCCTGTTAACAGAAACAACAATCGCTCCTTTGCGTTTGCGATTGGGGCAGGATGCAAGTTGCAATAACCTGTACAAAGCCACTCGCCCAACAGTGGTTGGAGTTCCCGAATCGTTCAGCAAACTGTTTGATAGTACATCGACAGGGTTGCCAGGTTTCCAATGGGCAGCAGAAGGCGACGTGCCTGTTGGGCAATCACCTTGGGATGCACTTAAAGTTGATGCTGAGGGAACTGAAAGTGATCCGATACCAGTGATCATCGATCAGAACACCGCGATGTGGAGTTTGCAGATGATGAAAGGTGTTGGTGAAGTGCGGGGCTTTGAATATGAACCTGGAAAGCTGACCTATTTTCGTGTGGTGGGGTTGCTTGCCAATTCCATGTTGCAAGGTAAGTTGATGATCGGTGAGAACAATTTCAAGCTCGTCTTCCCCAACATTAGTGGCTACCAGTATTTCCTCATCGCGGTTGGCGACTCTCGCAGCGATGAGGTGGCCAGCGTTTTGGAAAATCGGCTTGGCGATATTGGGATGGATGTTACGGATGCGAATCGAGTCCTGTCCACGATGCTGGCTGTTCAGAATACGTATTTGAGAACTTTTCAGAGTCTAGGTGCACTCGGACTTTTATTGGGGACGATTGGGCTGGCAGTGGCGCAGATGCGAAGTGTTCTTGAGAGGCGTCAAGAGTTGGCGGTCATGCGAGCCATTGGGTTTAGTCGACAACGTTTGACATCGGTAGTCATGGGGGAAACAGCAACTTTATTGTTATTCGGTATTGGATGTGGAGCGGCTTGCGCTGTCGTGGCTGTGTTGCCTCATGCTCTGATCAATGGACTGGAACCACCGATCGTGGAACCGTTAGTACTGTTGGTCGGAATTACGCTTTTTGGATTGTGTGCTGGCTTGGCAGCAGTGCGACGTGTGAGCACGATGCCTCTTTTGGAATCGCTGCGTTCCAACTAAAAGAAGGACGAACATGTTTCAGATGTTGGATGACTTGACTGATCCAGCTGATCATCTGGCACTGGATGAGGCTGTTCTCATGAGAGAAACAGCAGAATCGGACAGGTTACAGCCGTGGGAAATATTACGGGTCTGGGAATTTAACCAGCCCGTGGTAGTTGCGGGTCGATCCAGTCGTATTCGTGAGGAAATCGATGTCGACTATTGCCAAGCAATGAAAATGCCGATTCTCAGACGCTGTACCGGTGGCGCCTCGGTTGTTGCGGGGCCTGGGTGTCTGATGTACAGCGTTGTCCTCGATCACACCGTTCATGACGGGGTGAGAAAAATTGATGCCGCGCACCAGTATGTGATGACCCGCGTGCTGGCTGCTGTGCAAAAGCAGATTCCATCAGCAAGCCTACAGGGGATTTGTGATCTGACATGGCAGAATCGTAAGTGCTCGGGTAATAGCCTCCGAGTGACACGAGACAGAATATTGTACCATGGAACAGTTTTGTACGACTTTGACTTGACTATGCTGTCGCGCTGCTTGCTCAAAGCTCCGCGTCAACCTGATTACCGCGTAGGCCGAGATCATGCGACTTTTGTGACCAATGTTCCACTGAGTTCCACAACGCTTGCAGAGCATTTGGTTGACAAGTTTGAAGTGAGAGATAACGTGCGTGCCGCATTGTTGCAGAGCGAGGTTTTGAAATTGCGAAAGCAGCGATACGATTTGCAGAAATGGCACTTTCGGATTGAATGATTGCTCTTGTTGAAGCAGTTTGTGCCCTGATTCGTTTGTGAATCATAATAATTTTGAATCAATAGAATGGTGAGTGAACCGTTGACAGATAATNNCTTGAATTCCGATGACTTGAACGAAATGTTGNCTCAGNATGGGCAGCAGCATGTGTTGCAGCATTGGNCNCACTTGAATTCTGCGGAACAAGCAAATCTCACAGCACAACTGAGNGGAATTGATCTGNCTGAATTAGCCAGTCTGGTCAANGGAAAGGATGAGGACNCAGACTTNGGTGCATTGGCTGGCAAAGCAAGTTNCCCACCAGCGGTGCGGGCTGATGGCAGTGGTGCTGAATGGTCTCCTGCNNAGGCGCGAGAACGNGGTGAGAAAGCACTGAGAANTGGTGAACTCGGAGCCGTGATTGTTGCTGGCGGACAAGGGACGCGTTTGGGGTTTGACCAACCCAAGGGCATGTTTCCAATTGGCCCTGTTTCCGGTCGGACTCTGTTTCAGTTTTTCGCTGATCGCCTGCTCGCAGTGAGTGAAAATTATGGATGCCGCATCCCTTTCTACATCATGACCAGTGATGCGACTGATCAGGAAACTCGAGAGTACTTTGCAGCCAATGATAATTTGGGCATCCCTGCTGAGGATCTGTACATCTTTAAGCAAGGTGTGATGCCAGCTGTCGATGCAGCAACCGGGAAGTTGCTTATGCAGAGCACGAGCTCACTTGCTTTGAGTCCTGACGGGCATGGCGGAACCGTTTCAGCTTTGCATCGTTGNGGNTGCTTGGCCGATGCNGCGAAACGCGGGATCCANCATCTTGCTTACATTCAGGTCGATAACCCGCTAGCGCANCTTTGNGANCCGGAGCTGATCGGGCATCACTTGATGGCAGCCAGNGAAATGACGACTCAGGTCGTTCAAAAACGTNANCCNATGGAGAAAGTGGGGAATGTTGTTCTTGTGGATGGGCAGGTTCAGATCATTGAATACAGTGATTTGCCCAAGTCGGCCGCAGAAGCCNTTAATGAGGATGGCTCACTCAAGCTTTGGGCAGGGAACATTGCTGTGCATTTGTTCAAGCTTGATTTCCTGCAAAGAGTTGCTGGGCAGGCNGATTCTTTGCCATTTCATCGAGCACTTAAAAAGGTGCCTTATTGCGACGAACAGGGCCAACTGGTCGTTCCGACTGAGCCGAATGCCACCAAGTTTGAGAGGTTCATTTTTGATTTGCTGCCAATTGCCAAGAATGCATTTGTTGTAGAGTCCCATGCTAGCGAAGCATTTGCACCCGTGAAAAATGCCGATGGTGCTGAAACCGACACGCCAAATTCCGCGAAAAANGCGATCGTCGATTTGCACCGCCACTGGTTGGANGAGGCGGGCGTTTGTGTGGATGAGGGGNTTCANGTNGAGATTAACCCCAAGTTGGCCCTGACAGCCAGTGATTTGGAAGGAAACATCCCAACAAATCTGCGGATCGACGCAGATCGCTACTTTGACACCAAGCTAGAATCCCGAGAATAACGGTACCTCTGGCCAATGCAGATTCCTTTCTTTTCTGCCGCGATCATGTCCAACAATACCTCAATACCTCGTGGCGCGAAACCTCGCCAACGGCGAGGTGTTAAATCAAACTCGGTCCTACCATGGCCCTCCCACCTTTCACCCTGGCACTATGAATAAAACATTGCCCCAAGATCACCGGCGAGGCAACGCTGTGATCGGTCTCATCATTTGTCTGTTTTTTATCGTGGTCATTGGAGGAGCTGGCTACGTAGTGCTCAATGGGGCCGGCAGTACAGTCGACCCCAATGCGCTCATCACGCAGACTGCCAGTCGTGGCCCATTTGATCACATCGTGTTGGAGCAAGGTGAAGTTGAAAGTAGCAGTAACACGGAAATTGTGTGTGAGGTCAAATCGCGTGGGAGCGGTGGTACCGCGATACTGTGGGTGCTCGAAGAGGGCACGAAGGTCAAAAAGGGTGAGAAGCTTGTCGAGCTTGATTCAGCCGAATTGGAGTTGAATCTTAAAGAGCAGAAGATTCAGGTGATCACGGCTGAGTCACGACTAGCCACGGCTGAAGCAGATTTGGAGCAGGCAAAGATTTCCCGACAGGAATACCTTGAGGGCGTTTACAAGACTGATGAGAAAAAGATTTTGAGTGAAAAGGCAGTTGCCGAACAGGAGCTCCGCAAGGCAAGGCTACAAAGTCAGAGTAGTGAGCGACTTGTTGCGAAGGGATTGTTGAATGCTCTTACCTTGGAGGCGAATCAGTTCGCCGTAGCTGATGCCCAAAATAAACTGGATGTCGCTAATAGTAAGTTGAGGGTGCTGCAAAATCTCACGAAGCAGAAAATGCTGGTTCAGTTCGATAGTGATATCGAAGCTGCAGAGGCTAAGTTGTCCGCGGCCCAGAGCGAGCTGATGGAAGAGACGACCGAACTGTCAGAGATCAAAGAGCAGATTAGCAAGTGTGTTATGTACGCGCCGGCTGACGGTGTTGTTGTCCATGCCAATCGCTACAGCAGTAGAGGTGGAAGTGCCGAATTCGTTGTCGAAGCAGGTTCGACAGTCCGCGAAAGGCAGGAGATCATCCGTCTCCCAGACCCTTCGTTGATGCAAGTGAAGTGCAAGGTCAATGAATCCAGAATCACGTTGATTCGAGAGGGAATGGCTGCAAGAGTGCAAGTTGATGCCATACCGGGAATGAAGCTGACGGGGCGAGTCGTCAAGGTGAATCGGTACGCCGAACCTGGAAGTTACTTCAGTTCATCCATCAAGGAGTATGCGACGATCGTCGAGATCATCAACCCGCCAGAGAATATCCGAACGGGAATGACAGCAGAGGTCCAAATCTTTGTAGAACAATTGGACGATGCTCTCCAGATTCCAATCGAAGGTCTCTACGAGCATGGGCCAGACATGTTCACCTTGGTGATGAAGGGGCCTGATCAATTTAAGACAGCGAAGGTCAATATTCAGGCGACCAATGATACGATGGCGAGTATCAGTGATGGTTTGGTAGACAATGATGTTGTGGTTTTGAACCTCCGTGACCATCTGAGCCTCATGCAACTTC
>PAUV01000028.1 GCA_002712845.1 Rhodopirellula sp.
GATTGTCTCAGCGTTCTTGGGGATGCGATTTGTGGATTGCCCCACGTACGCAATCTTGCCATCTCGGCAGACTACAACTGCGTCATCGACTGTGCGGTCGGGCAAAATGGCGGTTCCACCAGTAAAGCAGATTGTTGGCAATGCACTTTTCCTTGGGGTCTATCAGGCAACGTTGTTTTAAAGTTTTGATCGAGAAGGCTATCACTCACTGTTTGCAGTGAACCATACGAACCTTCAGTCAGTCCACTCGAATCCGTTAGGTGATCCTTGCTCGCATCCTAACGTGTTGAGCGGCGTGATTGTCCTCTGAGCGAGGAAAAAATGCTGGCTGCATCGAGACGGGCAGGAGAGCAGAACAGCACTCAGATTGACGAAACACGGTGCAGACAAGCTGAGTGGGCGACAAACTTACGGCGAGACAAGTGTCCCGTAAGAAACGCTTATGGTGTGCGTCTTGCGTTGCAAAAAGTTTTAACGGAACGATTCGGCACGTGGCAGCCAGCCAGCGACACCGCGTTGCTTGTCCACATTCAGCTTAGCTTCGCAACGCATTTCATCGTCCTCGGCACGCAGCCGCACATGGACAATCACTTCACTTCCCAGAGGCTCGTCCATCGTCCAGTCCAATGGAATATGGAATCCGCTGACAGGTGAGTCTTTGACAAAGCTGAGCACTTGTTCGCGATCAAAGTTCCAGCGTCCAAGTCGCGCCATCGACGGCTCACGCTTCGGGTCCAGCACCACAATTGACATCTCACCATCTACCAGAAATTCATTCAGGCTAATGGTTTTGCCAAGATCGTTAACAACATTTACCACGAGCAGCATGTCCTGAATTTTTTCATCAATCCGACTGGCACCCGACAGAGTTGGATGAATTCTCAAAGTGTCAGGAACTCGTTCATTGGATTTTACTGAATCAGGCAATTGGATCTGGCCCGGTGGTTTGTTCTCATCAGGAGAGCCAAGCTGTGGGGGCAATTGTTCTCCGGGCAGTACTGGTGGCAGTTCGGTGTCTTCTTTGCTCGGGGGAACCGGTCCGCCAGGTGCTGGGTCAAGCAGTCGCGTTTCGGAATTTGGTTTGGAAGGCTTGGCCGCATCAGCGTCGCCATTCGATAGTGGAAGTGACAATGCTGGTGAAGGTGTGGCAGTCGAATCTTTGGGTGATTCCGCGTCGCGGCTATTCGGATTCAATCCGGGGAATACTGGCGTCGGCAGTGTGTTGGGGGATGAAGTGGCTGGTGGATCTGTCAGGGGAACAGGATCGAGGTTGAACGGTTTGTTGAGATCAGTGCTGCTGCGTGGCTCATCGATTTCGATCGCGCCTGGTTCGACCCGTTCGCCCTCATCAAAGGTGGGCGGCAGTAGGTCACTGAGTCCGATTTCTTCGTCTTCCGCTGGAAAATCATCGTTGCGGTTGTTGTTGCGATTCGCATTCGGATCTGGGGTGGGTTCGAAACTTGGCTCTCCCCGATTGGTTCCCTGTCGAAGGGTGTCTGGGCGGCGAGCAGGTTTTGCTGAATGGATCGGGACTTCGCTTGCTTCAATTCGTGCCCGTTTCAGCTTTTCTGCAAGGATGCGGTTTTTGTAATCTGCTTCGTAAAGCTTATCTTCCAGAACTCGAACCTCGCGAATCATCTTCTGCTGGTATAAATCCTGCTGGGCGCGACTTCTGCACCCATTCGCAGCAGGCAACACAACGCCCAGAACGATCAAGGCGATGTAGCGGATTCGGAGATGGCGGTTATCGCTCAACACGTTCGATTTCGGCAATCAGGTGTGGCAATGAGGGGTGGGACGGGTCGCACACTTCAATCCACCCAAATACCAAGCGAAGCGTGCTGAGGTCAACGGCGGATCAACGGAGGTTTGGTTTTGGCCGTGTTTTTGTCGGGATAGGGNCGAGTTGAGGAGCGAAATANGTGCGACTTCGGCTCGCNNCATGNCAGTCGCCTTTCGTTTTTGCTCGATTTTCGCGGCAGAGCGTTTGCAAGCATTGTGGGGAAAGCCCGATGGCTGGCACAATGCCGCTCCAAGAGGACCGTGGCAGGGCTTTAGCGAGTTCGTTAGCCCATCAGGTTGGGCTGACGACAATTTCAGTCTGACCGCGGGGGCACGCCGCGCAGAGAGTCAAGCTGTAGCTTGTTTTCTTGGAATGTGGTGGCGATTTTGCAGAGGTGTCGCTCCTTTCACGCGTTTGTTTCTGTCGATGGTCTGAGTTGCGATTTGTGTCGCGGAAAGACGCATTGTCAGATTTGTCATTGTCATGGTCACTTGAGCGAACCGAACGCAAATTTTCCCGTAGGAACGNGGTACCTCAATCAAGGGAANAAAAATGTCGAATGCAACTGAATCAAATCAAGACCCGATGGCCTTGATCAATCTTGAAATTCAACAGGCGTGTGCTCCGTTTCAGCGTCTGATTGGCGAGGTGGGTAAAACGATTGTGGGTCAGGAAAAGCTGATTCATCGAATGCTGGTCGGTTTATTGGCCAATGGGCATTTGTTGATCGAAGGTGTTCCTGGTTTGGCAAAGACGACGGCTGTCGCTTGCCTTGCCAAAGCAATTCGTACNGACTTTCAGCGGTTGCAATTCACACCTGACTTGCTGCCGGCTGACTTGATCGGAACGCAGGTGTATCGGCCGCAGACGCAGGAGTTTGTGGTGCAGAAAGGGCCGGTGTTCTCCAACCTGATTTTGGCCGATGAAATCAATCGTGCTCCGGCAAAGGTCCAAAGTGCCTTGCTTGAGGCGATGCAAGAGCGTCAGGTCACCATCGGTGGCGAAACCTTCCCCTTGCAGGAGCCGTTCCTGGTCATGGCGACCCAGAATCCGGTGGAGCAGGAAGGGACTTATCCGNTGCCTGAGGCTCAGGTAGACCGTTTCATGNTNAAAGTGATNGTGGAGTATCCGAGTCGAGATGAAGAAATCGAGATTTTGGATCGTATGTCTCGCACAAAAGTGAAGATGGATGTTGAAGCAGTTGCTACNCCCGCNGACATCCTAACCGCTCGCGAGCTCGTGGATCGAATTCACGTGGATCGAAAGATTCAGGAATACGTGGTCGACATCGTAATGGCGACACGGAAACCATCGGCTTACAACTTGGCGTTGGACGAGCTGATTGAATTCGGAGCATCACCTCGCGCGACGATCAATTTGACTCTGGCGGCTAAGGCGAACGCTTTCCTTGATGGACGAAGTTATGTGACACCTCAAGACATCAAGTCGATGGCCATGGATGTATTGAGGCATCGGGTTGCTGTGACCTATGAAGCGGAAGCGGAGGAGAAGACATCGGAAATGTTGATCGAGCAGATTCTCAACACGGTTCCCGTTCCTTGATTTTGAGTTTCGAGATCGTGTGTGCGAAAGGACAATGTCATGATTCCACGCGAAATGATGCGGCGGATACAGCGTATCCAGATTCATACCTCCCACGTTGTTGATGACCTGCTAGCGGGTCAGTGGCATTCTGCCTTCAAAGGACGAGGGATCGAATTCGAAGAGGTACGCCCCTACCAGCCAGGCGATGATGTTCGAACGATTGACTGGAACGTCNCCGCCAGAGCTGGCGAGCCTTTCGTAAAACTATTCCGCGAGGAGCGTGAACTGTCCGTGATGCTGCTGGTAGACTTGAGTGCATCTCAGGACTTCGGGACAAATCTGCAGACGAAACGCGAGTTGATCACCGAACTCGGAGCGACTCTCGCCTTCAGTGCGATTAAGAATAACGATAAGGTTGGGCTATCACTTTTTACCGATCAGATCGAGAAGGCGGTTCCTCCTCGAAAGGGGAAACGGCATGTGCTCCGCTTGATCCGCGAACTGTTGTACTGCCAGCCCATGGGGCGGGGAACACACCTGAAGGCAGCATTGGATCATCTGCACCGTACTGCTTCACAACGTACGGTGGTGTTTTTGATCAGTGATTTTCAGGATGCCGGGTTTGAGAAGACATTGCGGATCACTCGCAAGAAGCATGATGTGATCCCGGTCATGGTGAACGACCAACGGGAACTTGATCTGCCCAACGTAGGGTTGCTGCGTTTGCGAGATCCAGAGTCCGGGAACATGGTCACGATCGACACTGCCAGTCGGCGGCATCGAGATGAGTTCCATAAGTTGCAAGTCGCAGAAGCAGAAAAGCGTGATGCGATCTTTCGGCGTTTGAAAATGAAACCCATTCGTCTGGCAACGGGCGAAGATTATGTTGAGCCACTAAAGCGTTTTTTCCATCGACGAGAGGCCGAACGTTGAAAACTACTGATCGCCTCATTGCCGGACTTGCCGTTNCGTGCCTGCTGCTGTGCCTNATGNCGCTNCAGTCAAGCANGGCCGCAAATGCATTGCCTCAAGACGCTGCTGCAACCGTGCCGCAGCGTTTTGAATCCACCGACTCACCCATCTCTGTGATGGCTGAGATTGTGGCTTCAAAATCGCAAGTCGCGGTCNCGATGCAGTATTCTGTGACCATTGATGCGCCACGGGGGACAACAGTAGTTTTGCCCCCGATCGCTGGCGTGTCTATCAACGAGACAGATAAACTGTCGATTGTGGATCAGCCTCTGGGCGACTTTTTCTTGACGGGGGTTGAGGTTTCTCGTGACGTACCGACCGGGGCAGCTAGCGGTTCAAGACGCACACGATTGTTGCTCGACATNGAATCNCTGAAGCCAGGGCTNCGTCAGNNNCCCGCTCTCGAGNTTGTTTATCGCCTCGCAGACAAAGCGGATGCCAAAGCGGATGACAGCGAGGATGACAGTCCAGATTCTGTTGTCGAAGGCACCGTTAGGATCCCTGCGCTCGGCATAGAGATTGAAAGCGTGTTGGTTGCAGAAGATAAACCAGATAAGTTCCGCGACATCAAAACTGCAGTNGNAGCNCCTTTGAACGATACGGAACCTCCAAGTCCGCTGCNAGCGTTGGTGTTCGTCGGGCTGGGAATGCTGTTTGTCGGTTTCTTTTGGTGGGCACGCCGTGGCAAGTGTGCCAAGCCAGAGCAGTGGGCTTTTCAACGGATCGGCGAATTGAAGCAGGCCTATGATTCAAACCAGATCAGCACGGCGGAAGTTTATGGGGATCTGTCAGTTGTTCTGCGCGATTACATTCAGTCTGCATGTAACACAGCGGCCACTGCTCTTTGCACATCAGAGTTTCTGGATCTCTTAAGCCGCGACGGGTTCGATGCTGGAGTGATATCCGGGGCCCGTTCCATCCTTGACAAGGCGGATGTTAGTAAATTCTCGCCTGATGTAGGGGTGTTGGGAGAGGACGGGAAGTCACCATTTGATCAAGCACGTTCTGTCATTGATGAGTCCGTTCGAGTGCAGAACGTGGCTCGGCAGCGTCAGCCCAAAACTGGTGCTCCTGCCGTTCAGGCAACCATTGAGACGGGTCGAAAGGCGGAGGCATAAATGTTTTACAATCCATGGTTTCTAACACTGTTGCTGTTGGTGCCGTTCGCAGCTTGGAGGTTGTGGCGGGCGAATCAAGTGACTTCGATCAACTACAGTTCTGCTGCGACAGGCTGGGCGGCGCGTCCGACTTTACGGCAGCGTCTGGTCTGGTTGCCTCCTGCCATGACTCTCGTTGCGATTGTGCTGATGGTCTTATCCTTGGCCCGGCCTCGGCATGGTCGTGAGCAGACAATGGTTAGCACGAACGGTGTGGCAATTGAACTGGTGGTCGACCGATCTGGCAGTATGCAGGCTCTTGATTTCCAAATCGATGGCAAGAATGTTGATCGTCTGACAGCAATTAAGAATGTCGCTGCCAAATTTGTTTTGGGATCGGAAGCCTCTGAGAGCCAGGCGGCGTTGGAAGGGCGTGTGAGTGACTTGATTGGACTCGTCACCTTCGCTGGTTATGCAGATGCGATCACGCCCCTAACGCTGGATCACTCTTTTCTTGTCTCTCAGCTTCAGGGTGCCGAAATTGTTACAACTCGGGGTGAGGACGGTACTGCAATTGGAGACGCCATCAGCCTTGCGGTCGATAAATTGAATAATTTGGATGATCGACAGACTGATGAGATCAAGAGCAAAGTGGTCATCTTGCTGACTGATGGTGAGAACACAGCCGGCGAGATCGATCCCGAGGCCGCTGCAGAACTGGCCAAGACAATGGGAGTCAAGGTCTACACGATTGGCGTCGGGACACGCGGGGTTGCACCATTTCCAGTTCGTCGATTTGATGGGCGTATCATGATTCGCAATGAGCGGGTCAGCATAGATGAAGTAACGCTTGAGAAAATCGCAGACACCACGGGTGGAAAGTATTTCCGTGCGACGGACACCGAGTCGTTGGAAGCCATCTATAAAGAAATCAATCAGTTGGAAACAACTGAAGTAGAAACACAACAGTTCGTTGACTACCGCGAGCTTGCTGTTCAGCAAGTGAGAATAGGCGGCGTCAGGATTCCACCATTACTTTCGGTCGCGATGGTGTTGTTGACACTGAGGATGATACTCAGCCTTACTTTTCTACGACGTCTTGCTTGAGGGATGGGGTTATGAATCCTGATGAACTACAAATCGGAAATGCACAAAACCTACAATGGATGTGGGGGGTAATGGTAGTTCTGCTGCTGGCAGTTATTTCACTTGTCTGGCAACGACAAGCGGCAATGCGGTTTGCATCCAGTGAGATGTTGACACGTATTCTGCCGTTGAGAAGCATCTATCGATCCGCTGTTTCGCTTGCACTCGTGATTGCGGTGATGATGTTACTCATATTCTGTATGGTCGATGTTCGGTGGGGGAAGGTTCAACGCGAAGTTCCCCAAAGTGGCATTGAGGTGATGTTCGTGCTGGATGTTTCACGGAGCATGATGGCTGAAGATGTGACTCCCAATCGTTTGGAAAGAGCCAAGCAGATGATTAAAGACACGGTTGATGAGATGGCTGGCGACCGAGTCGGTCTTACCATCTTTGCGGGAGAAGCCCGCCAACAGATTCCCTTGACTAATCACTACGACGATTTCAAGCAAAGTCTGGACGAGGTGGGACCTGGCAGTCTCAGTCGGGGAGGATCGCGTTTGGGAGATGCCATTACTGTTGCCTCACGCGGGTTTTTGGAGGTGACCAACGATCATAAGGCGATCGTGCTGCTGACCGATGGAGAAGACCAGGAAAGTCGGCCGCTGGTCGCAACGAAAACCGCAAAGGACAAGAATGGCGTGCGGATCTTCACCATTGGTCTTGGTGATCTTGAAAAAGGTGCACGGGTTCCTGTTCAATCCTCTCGCGGCAGTGATTTCTTGACGCACTCCGGCAAACCCGTCTGGTCGAAGTTAGACGGCGCGACGCTTGAGAAAATTGCCGCTGAGTCTGGTGGAGCGTACATTCCTGCTGGCACAAAGCAGGTCAACATGGCTGATGTCTATCACCGCTACATCGCCAGCGTTGACCAGACAGAATTCGAGACCGCCAAGGTTGATTCTTATGAGGCGAGGTTCCAGTGGTTTCTCGCTCCAGCGTTGGCACTGCTGCTCTTGGAAGTGTTGTGGGTGGGCGGAAAGGCCAACGTTGCCAGCGCCGTAAGTCGGGCTCAGGACTCACCGTGAGGCCACCCATCGTGTCCTGCAGTACTTCATTTCTGAGTCCGCAGCTACATGACTTCCAAGTCTTACTTGACCTTCTGTTTTCGGCTGAAGAGGCGGCTGCGAAGACTTGGTGTTTTCACCTCGGGTTCGGCGACTGGCTCCGGGGCAGGTTCGGTATCGGGTGCCAGCGCTTTGTCAATCATTTCCTGCGTGAGCATCGTCGCCTTCAAGACAGCGGCAACTGCGTCGGTTTCGGACTCGCCGATGGTCTCTTCTGTTTTCAACNCTGGAGCCATGTTTTCACGTTGATCCAACCACGTTTCGACNTCGCGNTAGGTCCCGGCAAATACATCNGTNTCAGTTGCGTCTTGGACTACAAACTGCTTGTCGCTGACGCGGAAGGCGATTCGGAATGATTCGGTGGCGGAGTTCATTTCAGTGTTCTTGGGTTGGCAGCTGTTTTGAAGTGTGCAGAATCTGAAGTGCGTTTTGGTGCGATTCTTGATTCGCCTCGATGCGTTGACGGCCTGTACCGACTCAGGCTGCATGCACATCACCTGAGTGAATGCCAAACTCGTGAAACAGAAATGGAGCTGTTTGAGCGAGAAACGCAGCATGTACCGAAAAAGTCGCAATCTGCCCGAGAGGACAGACCATCCATGCAGCGCTCGTTGAGTGCAGACGGATTCACAGGCCTTCACTGGAAACATGCCNCTGATTCCGACCAAGGTCGGGAGAAATCTTTGATTTAAGACAAGAAACTGAAAGTCAAGCAACTTTATCAGAATATGTCTGATTTAAACGGCGATTCGAGGAGTCTGCTTTGTGCTTGTCCATGCGATCTGTGTGGTGCCATCACAGCGGGGCGTGCTGACTCTGGCGGAACTCAGGAAAACACCACCGTTCCGTTGCCCCCTATCTGGGNCGGTTGTCGCGTACCGCCGACTTACGTCGAAGCCTGATTCTCAGAATTTGGGAGCGGTAGGCCATTGGCGGTGGATAGTGGAGGCATTCTGCAACCACGGATCAATGTCGCCAACCGGTGAGCGTTTCGATTGATGCCAGTCGGAAATAGCAGCTGGAAATAGCGGGCGATCCTCACTCGGCTGTAAGCACCGACAACAATTCGTAAACAACAGGCACAGCCAGCGAGTTTCCAATCAACCGATATTGGCTCCTTTGACTTAAGTTCGTTGTTGAGAAAAAATCATCTCGAAAGCCCATCAGTGTGGCAATTTCGTTCGGTGAAAAACGTCGGACCGAATTGTGGGTCGAGCTGTGCAGGTAAGAACCAGACCTGATCGGACTTTTCCCATAGGCAGATGTGAAACAGGCAGTGATGGCGGCATGATTACCTGTCTCAATGATATTCATCGCACTCTCGTAATGACGCACTGCCTTAGGGGGTACTTTCAAGCTGTTGTCTTCCCAGCACGCGTCGTTGATGAANTCTGCGAGTGGCCGTTGCCNTTTGCTTGTTGAAATGGTGGGGAATGATTTACCTCCTTGTTTTGCAAGTAAATAGAATCGCTTACGCCGCATCGGGATGCCCAAGTCAGTAGGGCAAAGGGTGTACTCATTGAATTGATAACCTGCATCACTGAGCGTTTGCTTCAGTTGCCGGTGGTGTTGCGATCCTTCAAACGCAGGGACATTTTCAAGCCCAATCAACCGAGGAAGCTCGCGAGGAATGAGTTGAATCAATCGAGCNAANGCATGACTGCGGGAATCGAGAGNTCCACGTTGTGAGCCGCGANTGGTGTANGGTTGGCATGGCGGNGACATCCACCACATGTCGAGTTNNTCATCCGAACCCTCNGCAACTCTCTGGAGTGATTCAATGGTTGAACATCGCGGAACGATACCGTGATGGTGCTGNTACAGCGAGGCTACTGANCGATCGATATCGATGGCCGTTACGACTTTCGGGTGGCTTGTTCGAAGTTCGCCAACGGACGCCGTAGNATCCTCGTGGGTAGAATCGGGCAGGCGGTGGACTGCCTCAGCGATCCCGCCGATGCCACAGAAGAGATCAGCGATTCGGATGTGCATTTCACTTCCGTGTGCAAATGTTGCTTATGGATTGATGTGCGATACTGCCTATCACGAAATGGGAACGACCCGTAACGGCAGTCGGCAGCGTTTCAGTGGAAGCGCCGTGTTTCAGCGGAAGTGCCGTGTTTCAGTGGAAGTGCCGTGTTTCTGTCGAAGTGCGGTCTACAAGCCGGCAAGGAACAGATACCTTGTAAGGCAGGATTGGCATCGCTGAAGCAGCACGTGGTTGATTGTTAACGGCTGTTGCGTTTCCCATTCGATGTATGAACCACCTACTGTTTAACTGAGGCTGCCATGATTCAAGCATTAATCTTTGATTGTGACGGTACTCTCGTGGATTCCATGTTGGCTCATTATTCAGCATGGCGCGAGGCACTGGTGAGTCAAGACATCGAACTGGATGAGCAATATTTTTACCGGCATTCAGGAACGCCGTCGAGTCGAGTCATTCCGATGTTCGCGGCTGAGCAGGGAAAAGAAATCGATTTCCAGCAGGCATTGGCTGACAAAGAAAAGCATTTTTTAGAGTCGATTGATTTGTTGAAACGCATTCCTCACGTCGTGGAGATTGCTGAGAGTCACCGCGGGAAATTGAAAATGGCAGTTGCTAGCGGAGGGACTAGAAATCTGGTCCATCGTCAACTGCGGCAAATCGAAGTCATGGACTGGTTTGAGACGATCGTGACATGTGAGGACACTGAGTATCACAAGCCAGATCCACACGTGTTCCTGGAGGCCGCCAGTCGGTTGCGGGTAAAGCCAGAGCACTGTCGGGTTTACGAAGATGGGGAGCCGGGTATTGAGGCGGCACGTCGCGCGGGGATGGAATGTATCGACATTCGCAAAATGTGACCGGCTGGCATATCCGGTTTTGCACGTATTGCGTTGCCTTCGATCACTTTGCAGCGCATGTTGAAGTGCTCGAGGTCTGTCCAGAGATGGGCGGCAGAGGAAGCATATCTGGTGTGGCAGTTGCCGGTGGAAACTTTTCTGTCGAACCAACTTCGCTGGCTGAGACGCTGTCGGTATCGATCAGCCGATGGATTCGACTCTTAGGATATCCATCGTAGTAGCGACGGATCCAGTGGCGTCCTTTCCAATGCTCCATGTGACGTTCCCATCCATGTCGTAACAAAAGTCGGTCGCTGATATTCCGATTGGTGACGTGAGCCACAACCGCGGCGGTTGAGCGGATCCGAGCAATTTCGTCCAGCGTCTGGCAGGCGCCGATGAGTGTCTTGTAACTAGCAAGCGTGCCCGCGCGGATGTAATCCAAGGTCAAAAAACTCGGCATTCCGAGCGGTTGGTGATAATCCAGCCAGCAGCAATCATCGTCTCGGCGCCCGTATTTGGCTTGCAGCCATACTTCGGCTACTGACACATTTCCGCAGAGTAGTCGCTGTTGGATTTCAATCAGCTTCCCGGCTCGCATGACAATCCGTCCACATTTCCACTGACGGATCTTAGCTTCGTTGGCCCGAGGGTCGGAAACGGAATCAAGTCGAAACACGTCCAGTTCTCCCTTTCTGACTTCGGAAATGACGATAAAACCACGTTTCCGAAGGTTAGGTCATTGCGTCAATCAGTGGCTTGGGAAGACAGCCGAATCGTGCCAGAACGGGTTACGGATTGGCGGGTTGTGACGGTGGCTCGCGAGAAGCGGGGCATCGCTGCGGTCTCGGCCCGCGTTCGTGTCGACTGATTTCGGACCGTTTCCTCCTTTTGTCGGGTGTTGGCCGATGCTGACGGGGATGCTCTATTTATAGGGCAAGAACCCTTCCAACCTGAGCAGAGCGATCGTGAGAACCTCAGAATCAAACAAGAATGCGGCGATGCCGGCCGACCTCGAGGTCAAAGACGCGCAATTGATCTTTAACTCGGTTTGGAAGGAGCTTGAGGCGAAGTATGGCAGAGCTAATCTGCACTTTCCCAAGGAGCTGATTCTTCTGGGCGGGGCGCCAGGTTCTGGGAAAGGAACCAATACAAATTTTATTCGCGAAGTGCGCGATATCTCTGAGCGTCCTGTGGTCGTCAGCGAACTGCTCAATAGTCCAGAATCTGAGGCGATCAAGGCGCGTGGTGGCATGGTGGGTGACCGTGAGGTGGTTAGCCTTGTGTTCCGCAGATTACTTGAGCCAGGTTATCAGGGTGGGGCGATTCTGGATGGGTTTCCACGCACCAAGGTGCAGGTGGAATGTCTCAAAATGCTCTACGATCGCATGAACCTCCTTCGTCGTGAATTTGCTGACAGCCCCCAGTTGGTTCATTTTAAGCAGCCGACGTTTCACATCATGGTGCTTTTTGTCGACGAGGCTGAGAGCGTGGCGCGACAGCTATCTCGTGGCCGAAAAACCATTGCCCACAATGAAGAGGTTCGCGAAAGCGGGATCGGTAATGTCTGGGAGGAAAGGCCCACCGACTTCAATGAAGATTTGGCGCGGGATCGATACCGTGTGTTCAAAGAAAAAACCTACGATGCACTTGTGTCGTTGAAGCAGCTTTTTCACTACCACTTCATCAATGCTCAGGCACCGCTCGAAGTAGTACAGGAAAATATTCTTCGTGAATTGGAATATCAGAGTTCGCTGGAATTGGATCCTCGAACATTCCACTCGCTGCAGGCAATACCGCTTGCGAGTGAAATTGTCAGTCACGCTCGGCGTGAGTTGGTTACGCGGTTGGACGAATACGAGATTGAACATACGGAATTGTTCCACAAAGTGGTCCGCTTCATTGAAGAACAGATGATGCCGATCGTTGTCCGCCATGCGATCTCCGGTCACGCTGATATTAACTCAGAGGATCCGCTGTGGCAGGAACATGAAGCGTTGGCCATGTTGATCGACGTCTTTTCAGAACGCGGTTACCATGCAAGTGTCGATATTTGGAGACACGACGTGCCTGAAAAAATCAACAGCGACGGAGAGGTCGTTTACCATCGCAAAAAAGTGTATCGGATCACTGTGCGGTTCAAAGGATCTGAAATCCGCCGCGGTGGCTGAACCGCTGTAGGATGAACGGAACGTCGCGATTGCGGATGCTTGACAGTCCGGCTATTGGCCTCTTCGCCTCTAGCAATCGAGGTGATCGTAATGACTGTCGATCAATCCTTTCGCCCGCAGTTCTTCCCAGATTGCGGGATTCGGTTGGTTGGTAGCTGCTGCCACCATTGAACCTACGCGATTGGCTTGGCTGGTACTTAGTGCGACCGACGTGACCGCTGGGTGGGACACCCCAAAAGCAACAGCGACGTCATAGGGGCTCAAGGCGAATTGTTGGCATGCCGCGGTGAATTGTTGACGCCATTCAAGACACTTTGCATCATTTGCATCGGCTGGATCAATTTCCCGGTAGTCAAGGAACTTACCACCCACCAAAAACCCACCGTGTGTTACAGCGGAGTTGATGAGGGCGATGTTGCGGCGGTGCAGTGAACTGATGAAATCGAGCAGTTCAGGTGGGTGGTGCATGATCGTGAAGCTATTGGCCATCATGACCCAATCAAAACGGCAGTGTGCATCAAGTTCGCGAACGATCCGCCAATCCTTGGCTCCAATTCCAACTCCTGCAACTTCGCCAGCATCCCGCAATTTCTCCAAGCCTCGGTAGGCACTGCAGATATCATCGAGCCGACGGTTTCGGTCTTTGGCATTAGTAGCCGCCGCCAAATATTCATCGGGGTCGTGAACGCTCACCAGCTTTGGCGTGTATTTGCCGAGCATTCGGCAACCGTCTTCATGGCAGCGTAGTATTCCGTCGTGACTGACGTCTTGCACCGCGTCGTGTTTAAGATCGACCCAGACTCCAGGCTCAAATGTCGGTTCGTTGCCTTCCAGCGGCGTGCGTCTCCATGCAAGTTTGTTGCTGATGATCACTTCATCGGGGTTGATGTTGAGAGCAGCCAAATCGCGTCCCAAGACTTCGAGCGATAGCCCCGCACCGTACTTGCCAGCCGTGTCGATCGCGACCGGCTTGGGAATCTGCTCAAACCACTCGCGAATCAGATCCAGCTTCTGTTCGTCGGTCATGGCGACAAACAAGTTACCCAAGCACGTCGCACCAAAGACCACACGCGGCATGTCGAGAGCAGTGTTGCCAAATTGCTGGTGCGTCATCGTGTTCTGATCCTCAAAAGGTAAGAATTGGGCCGTTGCTTGCTACCAAGCCACCTGTTGGTCATGATGCGTCTTGTTCAACCACCGTCTGGTTCCTCCAGACGCCTCCTTTTCTCAAAACAATTCGTTGCTAAAAGGTGGTACTTGGCACAGAGAACGAAGACTCACTCCATACCGCTGCGAAGAGCGTCTAGGTGGCGGCCGAAGTGATCGTCGAGCACTTCTGTGTAGGTGTCCGGGTGGCTGGTGAGACAGTCGTGGACAATTTTGCCAAGCTTTGCGTCTGTGAGTACCGACCCAAAGGTGCAGTGAAGTATCTGACGCCCGGGCTTGGTAAAGCCCTTGCCGACAGGAACATCACTCCACATTTCCAGATATTCACTCTCAAGCGTCGCGTCGTCTGCCTCGCTTGTGAGCGGTGCATCGGCTAGTGTTGCTGAAACGTGGTAGGTGGCCTTGTCGGTTTCGTATCGACCTCGCGAGAAGTCAATGATCTCACGGAATGCTGAGGGGTCATGGCGAGCAACGACACGCAATGCTTCCAGGTAGCTGGTGCCAGCCGTTTTAACGTGAAAACGACCTTGAGTTGCATTGGCTAATAGACCGTACATCGAAACTTTGTCGCTTCCGCTGTGGAGGCTCAGTTTGTAGGGGCCGAGCGCGTCCGCCACAGCAGCGTGGTCTTTCAGCGAAACATGCAGTGCGTCCAAATCACCAATGAAATCGATCCCTTTTTCGAAATCCCCGATGAAACGCGGTGCGAGGCTAACTAATTTCATGCCGCCTTTGAGGCATTGGTCTGCGATGATGTAATGCTCGGCCAAAGTGGTGGGCTGATCTGTTTCATCAACCGAAAGTTCGATCTCATAATCATTGCCAGACGTTTCATTGACTGTCTTGATATAATCGCCAAGTTTCAGTGCTCGTGTGATTGCCTTTCCATATTTGACTGCAGCCCGCATGCACGCTTCTTCATCGAGTGAAACGACCGTGCCGGTTCCAAGTTTGACAGTCTTGCCGAGGTAATCTTCGAACCATGGTGCTTCACTACGATTTTCTGCGAAGGCAGCTCGCAGCTTTGCTTCGTCATAGTCGTCTGCTTGTTGGTCCACATCATCAGATGGGTCGATAGTGAAGAAGGTGAATCCCACGGCAGCGGTAACATCCACATCCTCAGGGACTTTCAGATGGTCTGCATCTGCACCGATGGGCCCGGTCCATCCCGCATCTGCGGCACCGTTCATGGCATCGTCCATGACTTCCTGCGGAGTCCGCTGGGTGCGAGTCATCTCGCGAATGGATTGTTGGGGGTAGATCGCTTCAATGCCAGCACCGCAACGCTTCATGGATGCCACATGCCCTGGGGTGGCAAGGCCGGTGCGGTCACCAAATCCAAAACTCGGTGCCAAGCCCAGTGCTACACATTTCTTAGTCATTGATTTTCTTTCAGAAGCCGCTGATACACCTGTCGGTGCAGCGATAGGATTTTGGGAAAGTTTTTGCTTGTATGTCGGTCGGTTGGCTGATCCTCGGATCGGCCTTTCCATTTTGTTTGTCTTAGCCGCGGTGGTAACACGGGAATCAGGTTGTTACTTCAATGATTGCTTTGATAACACCGGTTTCGGGCTTGGTGTAGGATTCGAAGTCTGTCAGCACCCCGTCAAAACTGGTGCGATGAGTGATCCACGGATCAGTATTGATGGTTCCGTCCTCAATCAAGCTGATGATGCGTGTGAAATCTGGTGGTAACGCNTTGCGNGATGCGAGAATCGANGCTTCGGGGCGGTGCATGACTGGATGGCGAAAAGACACCTCTTCGGTCGTGATTCCTACGTAGACAAGACGCCCGGTCGGGGCGATGTAGGCAAGAGCTCCTGCCATGGAGTGTTTGTTACCTGTGGCATCAGTGATCACACGATACATGTCACCCCCGGTTATCCTCTCCATCTGTTCTTGTTCGGATCCATCGCCCTTGTATAGCACGGTGTTTTCGATTCCGTAGTTGTCTCGGACGAAATCAAGGCGGGCTTGATTCATGTCCATGACAGTGATCGTGGCGTCNGTCAGCCTGGCAAATTCCAAAGTTGCCAGTCCGATNGGTCCCATGCCAATGATCAAGGCGTGATCGCCGCTCTCTGGAGCTCCACGGTCGTTGGCGTGACAGCCGATGGCAAGGGTTTCCACCAAGGCAAGTTGGTCGTAGTTCAGTTTTTCCGAGGGATGCAGCTTTTCGGCACGGACAAGGAAGGATTCACACAACCCGCCGTCCATCATCACGCCGATGACTTTCAGGTTCTGGCAGCAATTGTATGCGCCATGCCGACAGGAATAGCACTCTCCGCAATTCATGTACGGTTCAACGCTACAGCGATCACCGGGTTTGACATTCGTCACGCCTTCGCCCACTTCGACGACTTCAACACCAAGCTCATGACCCGGAATACGAGGGAAATCAAAGAAGGGGAATTTTCCGAGATAACAACTGATGTCAGTACCACACACACCCATGCGGTGCGTTCTCACCAAAGCTTCTCCCGCAGCAGGTTTGCCGGGGGCGGGAATGTCGATNGACTTTAGTGTTTTGACTTCTGAGATCTGAATGGCACGCATAAGAAAAGCTCCGTGTAACTGATTTGTGCGTTTGCTGTTTGTTTCTGTAGTGAAAAGGTGATATCCATTTCGTTGTCCGAACTGGATGTCAGTCACGTTGACGAGGCGTTGTAGCTGGTCAGGTTAAGGCCTCGCCCGGCGTCCGCGTGGGGTTGTTTGTGTGTCAGCTGTTTTTCAGTTGGCCTCAATGTCAAGNTTGTAATCACGAATGGCATTGGTCGAGAAAATNTTANTTCGNTCGGTCACTGACAAATCAGACGCTAATTGCTGAACCGTTTCCAACCACTGAGTGTGCCCCGTTTTTAGCAGGCATACTGGCCAATCGCTTCCGAACATGAGTCTGTCTGGAGTAAATGCCTCCAGTGCCACGTCCCAGTATCTNTGAATCTGATCGATGGACCACGTTTCACCACGAACTTCAGTTACGACACCGGAGAATTTGCAACTGATGTTTCCTCGTTTCGCAAGTTCACGAAAGTTCTTTTCCCAAGCATTGTCAAAAGCGTCTGCCGTGATGGTGGGCTTGGCAATGTGGTCCAGTACCATCTGCAGGTTGGGGTGTTGGTCAACGAATTCAATCGAAGCGGGNAATTGTTTCGCGAAAATCAGCACGTCGTAGACGAGGTTGTGCGTCTNAAGTTGTGAGACGCCACGATTGAAGTCAGTCCCCAGAATGAAACGATCATCTTCCTCATCCTGCACAACGTGCCGAACGCCTTTGAGGAACTTNTGGTCNCCCAANCGCTCAAGCGTCTGGCCGATTTCAGGGGCGGCCAAGGGAACCCAGCCCACCACACCGGCAATCAGCGGCTCGGTCTCGGCCATCGCAAGCAAATCATCTGTTTCCTGCAAGCTTTGCCTAGCTTGAACGGACACAAATCCGTCGATCGAACTTTCGGCTGCAGTTTGTTGTAATTCTGGAAGCAGGAAATCGGCTTTGAGCGGCAGCATCTGGTCACTGATCCACCCATATTGATCGGTGGAGTACTTCCAAAGGTGGTGATGNCTATCAATTAGCATCAGATCGCGTCCGTGAAATTATGGAAAAACGACAAGATATATGTTCGGAAAAGGTATTGGCAATTCACAAATGCGACATCATCTTATGAATTTGCGACACTGCTGTCACTCCGGGAGAACTGCNGTTGTATCGCGTGGCCCTACTCATTGAAACTTCGAAAGCTTTCGGGCGAGGNTTGTTAGCTGGCGTNGGACGTTTTGCCCGTCTNCATGGTCAGTGGTCNACGTTTGTGGATGANCGTGGGTTGTCTGACCCCATTCCTGACTGGGTGGAGTCTGGTGATTTTGATGGAATCATTGCGCGAGCATCCCGCCGCGAGACGCTTGAGCACGTGCTTGGCTTTGGGATTCCAACNATTTGCCTGGGTGAAGAGAATCCGATNTCTGCTATTTCGGTCATGAACGACGATGAGGCGTGTGCGGAATTAGCGGCACAGCATCTGCTTGAGCGAGGGTTTTCAAATTTCGGATTTCTGGGACATCGCGGATTTGTGTGGTCGGACGTTCGCCGTGATCATTTTCAGCGGGCGCTTGCGCTGGCGGGCAGGGACTGCAACGTGCTCGAAGCCTCGATTGAAACCACTCGAGAGGCACCTTGGTACCAACGGCGTGAGCGTTTGGCCACTTGGATTGCCGGGTTACCCAAACCGGTGGGAATCCTTGCCTGCTACGACTCCGCTGCAAGGACCATCTTGGAAGTCTG
>PAUV01000029.1 GCA_002712845.1 Rhodopirellula sp.
CCACCAGTAAAAAGGCGTCGCCCACGCGAGTAAGGCTGCGACAATCCCCGTGGTGACCATCGACCCAAGAAAGCCCTCCCAGGTGCGAGACGCGTTGATTTTCTCAGCGATCACATGCCTGCCCGCCAGGTAGCCCCAGCCACGCTCNAACACTGAGGCAAGNTGGGCGATCAACACAAAGAACACAAGCACACTGCCGGCGCTTCCCTGCCACTGTTCCGGNGCCGANAGTGGTGGCCGAAGAGTAGATGTGAACTTGAGATCCAACAANGCAGGTGCATAGCTGAGAGAGTAAACACAAATCAGCAAACCGAACTGGATTTTTGCACTGCGTTCGAGAAACCTTTTATAGTCCCCTGCAATCGCCGCACGCGCCGGGATGAACAAACTGGCGTACACCGGAATCATGATGCTGTAGAAATCGTAGTAATCAATGTGCTGGTTCCCACCAAGAAAACTTGGTGGATCACTGCCCAATGCAATCAGCAGGTACTGCAACGGCGTGAATATAAAAAAGACCCAGAACAATGACCTATGATCACCGCGTCGTGTCGGCGTCATCGTAATGAATTCACGAAGCGCCCAAAACGAGACAAACCCGAACAGAATTACGATACCGATTCGNTAAAGCAGAAAACCTANCGCGAAAATCACGACCATCATCCACCACACTTTCAACTTGTGGTTGAAACGATGGACCAAGGCCGACTCTACGCCAATCTTCTCACGCCGCGATAGGACGAAACCTACCACAGATGCAATACTTAGCGCTGCCAGCACGATAGCTAGTAGGATATAAGTCCTCGGATCATGCCAATTGGACTGTCCAAGAAGATTTGTCATGTTGCAATGCACAGGCATTCTCAAACAGTTAACCGTTCAACCACAGCCGAACCCATGGACTCGGTACCNATGGCCTCGCCACCACGAGCAATGTCACGCGTCCGAAGGCCGTCGGACAGGACGCTCTGAACCGCCGACTCAATTGCCGTTGCCTCAACTTCCAGTCCCAGCGAATGTCTGAGCAACATCGCCGAGGCCAATATGGTNGCGAGTGGATTGGCAATCTCCTGACCAGCAATGTCAGGTGCAGACCCATGAATGGGCTCATACAGCCCGGGACCATCGCTTCCAAGAGAAGCACTGGGAAGCATACCCAGAGATCCTGGCAACATCGAAGCTTCATCAGTCAAAATATCACCAAACATATTGCCTGTGACGACAACATCAAAGTCACTGGGGCGATTGATGAGATGCATCGCCATGGCATCAACCAGCACCACATCATATTGAACATCAGGAAACTCTTCCTGCATGACTCTGGCAGCAACACGTCGCCACAAGCGACTGGGCTCCAGTACATTTGCTTTGTCCACACTCGTGAGTCGATTACCTCGACCCTGAGCGGCCTTCGCCGCAAGTCGAACAATTCGCTCCACTTCTCCAACACTGTAAATCATGGACTGGTAAGCAGACTCTGCCTGACCGCTGCCACTGGTTCCGGATTCACCAAAGTAGATTCCACCGGTAAGTTCCCGCAGGAACAAAATATCAGTGCCTTCAATGATATCCCGCCTAAGTGGCGATGCGTCCAGCAATTCATCAAACAGGCGAATGGGCCTCAGGTTGGCAAACAAACCCAACTCTTTACGAATTTTCAGCAAACCCACCTCGGGCCGTGTCTTTGCCGAAGGATCATCCCACTTTGGACCACCAACTGCGCCTAACAAGATTGCATCGGAATCGCGGCAAGCGTCAATTGTTTCCTGAGGCAGCGGATCACCACAGGTATCAATCGAAATCCCGCCAATCATGTGGGAACTGAATTCAAACTGGTGCCCAAACGAATTCGCAACTGTTTCGAGAACTCGCTGTGCTTGCGNTACGATTTCAGGGCCAATGCCATCACCAGGCAGTAAAACGATATTTGCTTTCAAGGGAGTGTTGGTCGCTGGAGTAAAGAAATGGCGAATCAGTACGCTAATGTAGCCTANGCGATTCAATTACCCAACGTAGGCCAANCAAGACTNCCCAAAAAATACATNTCGGATATTTCTNGAGGCAGNTGNAATGGCGATTACCNNGCNCTGACTGTCNAAACTGGTGGGCAGCCAAAATACNCAGCAATTACAGCANNGNCTGNACCTGCTGNAGCATCGGCTCAGGGTCCCGTAACCGNTCTGCNGCCGCCCGAGCTAACCTTTCCCAGTCCGCNACCTCATCTTGGCGACCGCCAGCCTGCAAGCATCGAATTAACTGACACAGTANTTGAACCTCGCGATAANTCTGGCCTTTGCCNGTNATTTCNTGCCATGACTCAACTGCCAANCTGGTGGCANTAGCGGGGTTTCCCAAGGCAAGNTGGCAATCAATCCAGTANCNGTAGAAATGNAACGGAGCTGGAAGACCAGAGTCCGANTTACTCGTTTCCAGTTGGGTAATCTGCTGACCANGCCCCAGCTTGGCCAAACCACANGCATGAGCTGCTGAGACCACTCGAAAGTCAGCATCCTTTTTGAGATCCACTGATTCACCATCAGCGTTAGCCACTGTCCCGTTGGACGGTGCAATTATCTGCATGCAATCACAAGCAGCATCGACCATCCCTTGCCAATCCTCAACAACAAACGCCAATCCACAGTCAAACGCTGCAGCATGCAGATAGTAAAGAGGATCTTCCAGCATACGGGCATGTGCCCAGATTTCATCTCGCAACTGCTTGGCAGCCTGATAATTCCCGCTGGCTATTTGGACCTCGTATTGAGCCCCCAGCCCGACACACAAGTCTTCATTATCAGTCAGTGGCGACGCCTCCACAATCAACCCGACTTCTTCGATTTCAGTACCGAAACCAAGTGGATCAACCAACGCATAAGCGCTCGCCAACAAATTATTAAGACCAATCCGCTGCGACTTCAGTTCATAGTCAACTGACCGAGACTCCATTGCGGCGGGGCGAACCACCTTCAATCCCTCGACCATATCATTGGCGGTTCCGATCAACTCACTGGCCAAGTAAAATTCAAAGACAAGAGAAACTGGACGGTCTGCCAACTTCTTTGACATCGCAACTGCCTCACGCAAGCCTTGCAAACGAGTTGCCAGTGCTTGCTCCTCCATGGCAACATCAAGCCGATCGATCGCCTGATTCAANGAATTGAATTCCGCTTCACTCTTTTGCGTTTCATACTCCAGAAGGTAATCATCAAGTAGATCATAAATCGCGGACATNAAATTCCTGCTTGCTGTGTTTTTGCAATCGACCTGGGTAGCTCAGCTGAACGAGCAATTTCTTTGAACTAATTTGCCTAGTGCGATTCAATCAGCTCAACACGACCTTTTACAGCACGCTCCTGAATCACACCAAAATCGCGGCTGTCCAGCGACACAGGCACGTTATCGCCCACCACAAAATACTCACTACTCCCCAACCTAATCGGATAACGTGAGCGGTCATCATGAGGCCGAAGCCTGTATTCAAGCTGGCGTGCGAGTTGCAGGCAGGATAATTGCACACTTCCCTCGATCACCCGTATTGCAACAGGTGTTTCAGCTGAAACCGGAGCAAACTCTAGCGCCTTTGCATCATCTGAAGAAATACTCAGTTCGCATTGTCCATCCACATCACAAGTGACTCCAACCATCTGGCCGTCAATCCAAAAGACAACTTCCAATCGCCCCTCATTCTTGCAAACCACCTTGGTGTTCAGAGCAAGACGACTGGCCGGTTGCAACTTACGACTCAAGCCAACGTTGTATGGATAGTCATCCCAAATACAGCTCGGCTGATTACGTTGATGAATACTGCGGTGGTGGTAAATCAACCAATCCTTATTTCCCGATGTCCAAGCACGCTGCTGACTACGCTGCCACCCTTTTCCGCGCCACCGAGACAACTCACGGCGGTTGTCCATTTCAAACAGCAGAACGGGAGTAGGGACATCGAGATCATCATGGACTCTCATAGCTTTGTGGACCGTTTCTCCATTCACCAATAAAGAAACGCCATTCAGTTCCACGAGATCACCAGGGAGGGCAACAATACGTTTGATACGCATCGCGTCCTCACCACCAATGGCCACCACGTCACCGATCCGCAAGGAGCTGGACACTGACCTTGTAGTATCCACCGGCACGTACGCATGAACAACGACCACACTGGCAGCATGTGCACCATTCGTCACTGTTGCCTGACCGCCACAGTGAAAACAAGAGACAGATGTACCCTCATCCGAAATCTCGATTGGCCAATCGAGGGCACAGCCAACGCATTTTGCAATCTGGTGTTCACCTAGCAGGGTCGGTGCCATCGACGGGCCGTGAATGGCAAATCGGACGCCAGATTCCATTCCTCTTTTCCAACCAGCCCATCCAATGACAATCGCCACAAAAACTACGATAATGCTGACGCCAATCATGGGCGTTCGGCAAGTCAATCTGCCAACGTCCTTCTGTGGAAATAGCGTCATCTCGTGCTCGCCTCGAGGCCCGGAATCATCATTCGACAGTTTTCCGGCATGATCTAACAAGAAAATACGCTTCAGGGTATACTTAGACTTGGTTCACGCGGACATTTCCAAGTGCTCGCTGATCCAGTATAACGCGTGAAAATCAGAAACAAATCGTCACTCCCTTATCACCATCGATTGCCTCTATCGAGGCTCTCCATTCGGAGCGGAAATTCACCCTTGAATAAGTCCCCGATCTCCACACGTGGCCGAATGGGTCAACTTGCAGGTGTCCAGATAGCTGCAACTGGATCCTATGTACCAGAGGAAGTGGTAACCAACGAAGACTTGGCTGCCCTCGGTTGCGACAGCGAATGGATCATCCGTCGCACAGGCATCCACGCAAGACGACGAGCCAGTGACGACCAAGCGACGAGCGACCTCTGCTACGAGGCAGCGCTACGGTGTATCGAAGAAGCCAAAATCACCGTCGACGAAATCGATTTGATCATCGTTGCGACCATGACGCCTGATCACCCAACCCCCTCGACCGCCTGTCATTTACAAAGGCGACTCGGAGCAGTTGCGCCCGCAATGGACGTGAACGCTGCCTGCGCAGGATTCATGTACGGATTGATCACAGGTTCACAATTCATTGCCACCGGGAACAACCAATGTGTGCTTGTCGTTGGGGCCGACTTGATGAGTCGCACAGTGAACCCGGATGACAAAAAAACCTACCCACTTTTCGGCGATGCCGCCGGTGCTGTCCTGCTCACTCCTGACACCACAAATTCTGGTTCAAGTATTCTCTCTTACCAAGTTGGCAGTGAGGGATGTGGCGGTGAAATGCTTTGCATTTCAGCAGGAGGAACGCGGCAAGAACTAACACCTGACATGCACTCGCAAGGCAAACAGTTCCTTGCCATGGATGGAAGAAATGTTTTTAAATGGGCCGTTCGCGTCTTTGACGAAAGTGCAAAACAGGTACTGCAACAAGCCAATGTCGATCCAAGTGAACTCGCAGTTGTCGTGCTTCATCAAGCCAATCAACGCATCATCGATTCGGCTGTCTCTGATCTGAACGTCAAACGCGAAAAGGTATTCGTCAATCTCGACAAGTACGGTAATACGTCCGGCGCCAGCATTCCCTTAGCGCTCGATGAAGTGGTACGCGCAGGTACGATCAAGCGTGGCGACCTACTGCTACTATGTGGATTTGGGGCAGGACTTGCATGGGGCACAGCCTTGCTGCGTTGGTAACCCATTTCAGACAGTATCCAACTGCCAGCACCTGCAGACATTCCGGACCTAGCGACTCCACGACATCCCTGAATCTCCAAGGTGAATTGTTGCAGAGATCGAGACGGATGGTGCGAAAAATCCAGTACTGCTGCTACGACACATCCCACAGATATACTTAGCAACAAGTATCCAAGGGCACGTGCCGCCTCTTGTTGCAGCACAACGCTTCAATCGCCGGGCCTTCTGTCTCTTATGACCATCAAACTGCCGGGCACACCAGAGCCTCAACTACAACAGATGCTTGGCTTTGACCTCAAGGTACTGGTTAACCAGAGGGGCAGTGAGTTCATCTGGGAAGCTATCCACGACCAAAACCCCCCGATGCGTCAAATCTTTCACCACCTGATCCCGCCACAACAGAATGTCAGCGGCAGCAGCAGCGCGGTACATCTTGAAATCGTCTCCATCGGGATTATCAGCTGCATCAAACATTTCGCGATCCCGCAGCAGAATTCCAAGCGGCAAGTGCTGTCCATTGATATTGCCCATATAGTCGACAACCGCCGCAGCATTGACCTCGTCAATGACATTGGTTGCCAATACGACCAGCGAACGCCTCTTGCAATGCGTGGAAAGATACAGGAAAGCCTGATCGTAGCGTGACTCAACCAAGCGAGGAAACTGATCAAATCCCGCTTGGATGAGTCGATTCATTTGACTCTTTCCACCACGCGGTGAAATGTAAGAGTGGATCGTATCGGAAAAGCACAGCATGCCCACTGAATCTCCCTGAGAAAGCGCAACATACGCCATCATCAGGATTGAATTCAAAGCATGATCCAGCAGCGTGTAACCGTCACGTTCATTGGTCATCATTCTTCCGCAATCGAGCAGAAAAATGACCCTTTGACTCTGATCGTTTTGAAACTGCCGAACCGTCAACTTGCGACGACGGGCCGTACTTCGCCAATCCATGTGTCGATAGTTGTCGTCTCGTGAATAGTCACGCAATCTTTCAAACTCGCTATCCTGCCCAACTCGTCGGGTTTTCCGCACGCCAATCAGGCTTAGGCGATTCGTCCTTGCCAGCAGCGCGTAATCGGATAGCTGCTTCATATCCGGGTACACGTTCAACCGATTTTGCAAAGGAAGGCACAATTGCCGATTCCAAAGTTTCAGTGGACTGAAAAACTGCAGATAAACCGACTCCAACTCAAACGCGCCTCGTTTTCCTGGCGTCAGTTTTCGGGCCAAGGTCAATCGCCCCATCGGCGGAAGTCGTAACTGGTGCTCAGTCGGTGAACATTCAAAGAAATCAGGAAGATCATCACGAACGCGACCATTCAACGTCATCGAACTTCTATTCTCTATCGTTAACTCACTGTCCAAAGGGATCCCCAATGAACAAGTTCTTGCTATCGATCTCGTAACACTGATGCCACGATTGGCATACAAGTAAACCAGCAACAAATCCACTGTTGCGATACCTACCAATCCCAGATCCAGCACGGCAGCTATGACCAGAAAACTGGGCTGAAAGATGGTAGCGACACTTGCAGCCATCGATACAAGCAGCACCAAAACCCACCAGATCGTGGGATAAATCTTCAGTCTCCAAACGACAAGAATGAGCGGCAAAGACAGCACAAGCAGAGTCAACCAAGGCAACTGGCTGTACTGGCTCGCTTGTTCCTGCGTTACGCCTTGCATTGTATCGTTCATGTCATCTCGTGCCTGAAAGCAATCCTGCCAACCCTTTCTACCGGCGGGATAGCCCGCAGGTTTTCCTAAACTCTCGTACTGACCTTAGTCTGACGGCACAACAGGACGCAGCCTTATCACAGCAGACTGACTCCCCATCAAGCCGCAACACCATCAGGTCCAAAAACTGTCGGGCTCATAGACCTGGATCGCTTGCTACGTGGGACCATGTTGGCTTCAAGCTACAGTGCCAGCGTCACGGTTTTACTTTCGGTGTAAGCCTTCAAGCCTTCTTCGCCCAACTCGCGACCGTAGCCGCTCATTTTGAACCCACCAAACGGGGCAGCGGCATCAAACACGTCGTAACAGTTGACCCACACGGTTCCAGCTCGAACGCGAGCCGCAAAATCGTGTGCAATCGAAACGTCCCTCGTCCAGACCGCTGCTGCCAAACCATAAAACGTGTCGTTGGCACGACGAATCATGTCTTCCTTGTCTTCAAAAGTGAGAACACTGAGCACAGGACCAAAGATTTCATCTGTTGCGATGGACATGTCATCACGAACACCATCAAAGATAGTCGGAGCAACAAAGTATCCCTTGTCCCCAACACGCTCTCCACCGATCACACAGGAGGCTCCCTCTGACTTTCCTTTTTCGATGTAGGACATGATTTTATCGAACTGGGCCTTATCAACCTGTGGTCCTTGCTCAGTATCAGCGGCAAATGGGTCGCCAACTTTCCGACTCTCAGTCAGCTTTTTCAATTTTTCGAGAAAAGCACCGTGCTGACTTTTTTCGACGAAAACACGACTTCCGGCGCAGCAGCACTGACCCTGATTTAAAAATAAGCCGATGTAGGCCCCCATCGCGGCAGCATCAAGATCAGCATCTGCAAAAATCACGTTTGGACTCTTACCGCCCAATTCAAATGTCAGGCGTTTCAGCGTCTCAGCCGAATCACGTGTAATGACCTGCGCAGTCCGATGTTCGCCAGTGAACGCAATCTTGTCGATCAGCGGGTGCTTCACGACCGCAGCTCCCGCTGTAGGCCCAAATCCGGGCACAACATTGATCACCCCATCAGGAATACCAACTTCCTTTGCTAACTGTGCCATTCGCAAACAGGTCAGTGGGGTCTGCTCAGCAGGTTTCATCACAATCGTGCAACCTGCGGCGAGGGCGGGCCCCCACTTCCATGCCGTCATTAAAATGGGGAAGTTCCAAGGAATGATTTGCCCTGCGACTCCAATCGGCTCCCGACGCGTATAGCAGAGGTGGTTTCCACGAATTGGAATGGTGCTTCCATGAATTTTGTCAGCATACCCGGCGTAGTAGCGAAGGCAATCAATCGCCAATGGCAAATCGACATTACGACTGTCATTGAAAGGCTTGCCATTATCTAACGTTTCCAACCGGGCAAGCGAATCAATTTCCTGCTCCATTCGGTCTGCAAGCAGATACATAAGTCGCCCACGATCTCTGGCATCCATGGTTCGCCATGGTCCATTATCAAATGCCTCCCTCGCTGCTTTTGCGGCGGCATCAACATCAGCGGCATCACCTTCAGCGACCTGAATGATTTCTTCCTCGGTCGCAGGATTTACAGTAGCGAAAGTCTTCCCGCTTACAGCGGGAACCCATTTTCCATTGATGAAACAATTCGTTTCACTGATTTCGACACCTTGGTCGACAGGAGCGGTCGTGGACATGATGATCTGGAATCTCGAGTGAGTAATAGTTGATGACACACAAATTGTAGCGGACGCGTCGATATTGTGTTGCCGCTGGCAACTTGTCCTAAGCTGTTGAAGTCGTCAAAATCCGGCGGAATCTGTCGCAAGAACACGATGCAAGCAGTCAAAAATAAGCTCCGTACTGGCGACGGAGCAGCCGCCGGAGATTGACTGCACCCATGCACAGGCTCGATAAACACATTCATCCACCCCACATTCACCTACTCTGTCACGAAAATCAATTGTGGAACATTCATTCCTAGCCTATCTCCGCGGCCGCTGTCGCAAGCTTGCTCAGGTCACCGTCGGAATTGGGGATGACGCAGCAGTCGTAGAACCAACCACCGGCCAACAGATAGTCTGCGTCGATCAAATCATCGATGGCGTGGACTTCCTATCAGAGAAGCACTCATTGGCAGATATCGGCTACAAGTCTGTCGCGATCAACTTGAGTGACATCGCAGCCATGGGAGGCAAACCGACCAGCATGCTCGTCACACTTTCCCTTCCCAACCAGAACTCAACCCGCATAGCAGGCGAGGTGTACGAGGGAATACTTGAGGCAGCTACTGAATTCAATCTGGCGATTGCAGGTGGAGACATTTCAACTTATGACGGTCCCTTGGCAGTATCAGTAACCTTGCTGGGATCCGTAGACAGAGGCCAGGCTTTTTTAAGAAGCGGAGCTAAAGAGGGCGATGCAATCATGGTGTCCGGTGCTGTAGGTGGCAGCATTCGTGGGCGTCATTTACGCCCGACCCCACGACTTGGCTTAGCCCAGCGACTACGCCAATCCGTTGGGGTTACAGCAGCAATTGACATTAGTGATGGACTTTCCTTGGACCTTGACCGTCTTTGTGCGGCCAGTGGTGTGGGAGCAGAACTTGAAATCGAAAAAATCCCCGTGCACAAAGATGCTCAACTGCTTTCCGAATCTTCGGGGCGGACCCCCTTTCAACATGCATGGTCTGACGGCGAAGACTTTGAACTGCTGGTTACGATGAGTCAAAAAGATGCTGACAGCTTGGTGGGTCAAGAACTGGACGCACCGCTTACACAAATTGGCAACATCGTCGGACGTACTGGACTTTGGCAAAGGCAGCAAGGAAAACTAAAACGACTGTCGCCACAAGGCTACGTTCACGAATCTTCATAAGGACTTTTACGATCATGCCTGACTCAAGAAATNACGAAACTGAAATCATTGAACTCACCCGTCAACTGGTCGAATCGATCGTACATTCTGACTGGGAAACCTACACACAGCTTTGCGCGGAAGACCTGACTGCCTACGAGCCCGAAGCAAATGGTCATCTCGTCAAAGGGATGGCATTCCACAAGCATTACTTCGACATGCAAAATGCATCTCCCTACGCAAATGCAACGACTACCCTCAGCAGTCCTTCAGTAAGAATACTGGGAGAAGAAGCAGCCGTGATTGCCTATGTCCGCCTGACTCAACGAGTGGGTAGTGATAACAAAAGCACGACCAGNTCCACTCAAGAAACACGGGTTTGGCAACGAATCGGCNACNTCTGGAAGCACGTTCATTTTCACCGAACCTGATTCAACGAGGTGCATTATTGGCAGCAGTCATCACGGCAATCGTTGCTGCCGCCACTGCGTGATCTATCACTGTTCATTCTGCAGGATCGGCATTTTCGTTTGGTAGTGGGTACCGCTTGCCGTATAATCGTAAGTGANCAGCACAGAGATCCCGCCCCGAAATGAAGCCCCTCACTTCACTTACCCACCTCATCCCAAAAAGCACCTGCTTTGAGAACTAGCCTTGCTTTCTCCCGTCAACTGCTGCAACTGTCTTACCTCATTTTTGGCGTAAGTTTGTGCATGGTTGCGAATGCAACTACCCCAGATGATTTCTTTGAAAGGAAGATCCGCCCCACTTTCGCGGCACATTGCTACGAGTGCCATGGTGGAGACNANGNTGACATTCAAGGGGGTCTTCGACTCGACGACCCCGCCGCCATGCGGCGAGGTGGCGAGACAGGGCCAATTATCAAGCCGGGTGACATCGAGGNCAGTGCATTGCTCTCTGCCCTCCGNTACGAAGATCTGAAAATGCCACCGGAAGGAAAACTTCCGGAACACGTCATACGNGACTTCGAAACCTGGATTGCCGCTGGCGCAACTGATCCACGCTCAAGCACCAGGATAGGCGAGGAGAAAGCAAATCAATTCGACTGGAAAAAAATCCGATCTCAATGGGCCTTTCAATCACCCACGAGCCATTCTCCCCCCATGACAAAAAGTCCAGAATGGTGCACGACCAGGATGGACGCTTTCGTACTAAAAAAACTGGAAGCAGGTGGCATCGGTCCCAACGTTTCAGCTGATCGCCGCACATTCATCAGACGACTTTCGTTTGACTTGCGTGGCCTTCCACCGTCGCCAATAGAAGTAGCCGACTATCTGGCAGACAAGAGGCCTGACAGCAAGCGAAGACTCGTCGATGCATTTCTTGCCTCNCCCNAANACGCCGAAAAATGGTCAAGAGTCTGGCTGGACATAGCTCGCTATGCCGAAGACCAAGCACACAAAGTCGGCAGCAATGATTCATTGACCTACCCCAATGCATATCACTACCGCGACTGGGTTATCAATGCGATTGCAAACGACCTTCCCTACAACCAGTTTGTCCAACGGCAACTGGCAGCCGACCTTATCATTCCGGAAGATAAACAAGAACATATCGCGTTAGGCTTTCTCGGACTTGGGCCAAAGTATTACCGTCGCAACTCACCAGAAGTCATGGCTGACGAATGGGAAGATCGCGTGGATACTGTTTCTAGAGGACTGCTCGGTTTGACCGTAGCNTGCGCACGGTGCCATGATCACAAGTACGACCCCATCCCNACCGAAGACTACTATGCTTTAGCTGGTGTATTTGCCAGCACTGAGATGTTCAACCGCCCGTTGAACCCATCGATTGCGAAGCAAGGCAAGGGTCAAGCCAAAAAACCTCAAGACGCGTACCATTTGGTACGTGATGGCAAACCAATTGACCTGAATGTAATGATCCGGGGTGATGCCACGAAGAAAGGTGAATTGGTACCGAGAAGATTTCTAACCGCTTTGTCTGATGAACCTATCTTTTTCAAAAACGGCAGTGGTCGAAGNGATCTTGCCGACGCCATCACTGCAAAATCCAATCCGCTGACTGCCCGCGTTCTGGTAAACCGCGTNTGGGAGCAACTATTGGGACAGGCGTTGGTTGGCACTCCAAGTAACTTCGGAGCGCTCGGTGAGCAACCCACTCATCCTGATTTGTTAGATGATCTTGCTGTCCGCTTCATGAATCATGGTTGGTCGTGGAAGTGGCTTCAACGTGAAATTGTNCTTTCCTCGACNTACGGCCAGAGCAGTCACATCNATCCCAACAAACTTGTTTTGGATCCAGAAAACCGATTGCTCAGCAGAATGCCGAGACGGCGTTTAAGTGTTGAAGCGTATCGCGATGCCATCTTGTCAGTAACTGGCCGACTGAACTCAACGATTGGCGGCCATTCAATGCAACCGGACAAACCCGATGAAGGCCGCAGAACGCTGTACAGCCAGATCAGTCGCATGAACCTGAACCCGATGCTTGCTCGCTTTGACTTCCCTGATCCGAATGCCCACAGTGCCGTGCGTTTTGAAACCACGACTCCACTGCAGAAGCTTTTTCTTCTGAATAGCGAATTCATGGTTTTCCAGGCAAACACGCTGGCGACCCGACTGAATCAGTATGGCGGTTCAACTCGCTCCAAAATTGAACACGCTTACCAACTCTTGTTTTCCCGCAATGCAGACGAGATTGAAGTGTCGCTAGCGGAGCAATTCCTGGGTCAGGAAAAAACGAACAAAGAGACGCAGGAAGATCCCGATGCATGGGCACAATACGCGCAGGCTCTGCTGATCAGTAACGAAATGTTCATGGTGGACTGATATGCAACTACAACGTTCTCGTCGTGACATTCTCCGCCAGGCAGCAACTGGTTTTGGGACCATTGGCCTCTGTGGTGCTTTGCAATCGGCCAGCGGATCAACACCACAATCTGGTGGCGGCAGTGATCCACAGGTGGTNCACCATCCTGCCCGCGCGAAGCGTGTCATTTTCCTTTTCATGAACGGCGCGCCTTCACACGTCGACACTTTCGATCCCAAGCCGATGCTGGCAAAACACGAGGGTGAATCACCGTCGGAAGACATTGCAGGAAAAAACCGTGCTGCCGGTTACATGCCGTCACCCTTTAAATTCACCGCCCACGGTGATAGTGGCGTGGTTATGAGCGAACTGCTGCCAAAACTCTCAAAGTATGCTGATGATCTTTGCGTCATCCGATCGATGCACACGGATGTCCCCAACCACGAACCAGGCTTGCTACTGATGCAATCCGGCCATCAACAACCAACACGCCCCAGCATGGGTTCATGGTTGTCATACGGATTGGGCACCGAAAACGAAAACCTTCCCGCCTTCGTTGCTTTATGCCCAGGACTGCCAGTCGTTGGCCCCCAACTGTGGTCCAGTGCTTTTTTGCCCGGCCAACACCAAGGCATTGAGGTCAATACAAACCACACTGAGGTAGAAAATTTAATCAGCAACATTCGCCATCCCAACTTGAACAACACAGCACAGCGAAAGCAGCTCGAATTGGTCCAAGCATTGAACGCCCAACATATGGATTCTCGACCGGGCGATGCAGCACTGGAAACACACATACGCTCGATGGAACTGGCATTTCAGATGCAAAGTGAAGCATCAGAAGCGTTTGATCTGTCATTGGAATCCAAACAAACACGCGAATCCTACGGCGACTCAGAGTACGGGCGAAGCTGCCTGCTTGGGCGTCGTTTGCTGGAACGTGGAGTACGCGTTGTACAGGTATTTTACGTTAGCAAAGGGCAGAAGCAGCCTTGGGACACACACAAGAACAACAATCAATCACACCGCACGTTATGTGCTGACGCCGACCGGGGAACAGCTGCCTTATTGCATGACCTGAAGAATCGCGGAATGCTCGACGACACGCTAGTGATCTGGGGCGGCGAGTTTGGCCGCACACCCTACGCACAAGTGGACAAGTCAAAAGACAAGAAAAAAGCGGGCCGCGACCACCACCACACAGGCTTCTCCATGTTCTTGGCTGGCGGTGGTATACGCGGAGGAGTCACACACGGCTCGACCGACGATTTTGGAATGCATGCTGTCGAAAATCGAGTCCATGTGCATGATCTGCACGCGACGGTTTTGCACCAGATGGGAATCGACCATAAAAGACTTACATTCCGGTACTCGGGACGTGACTATCGGCTGACTGATGTTCACGGCCGCATCGTTCATAACTTGATCGCTTAACTTCATCCTGAAATCTATTCCATGATCTTCTCTCGCTTGCACTTTCTGCTTATCGCAACCCTAACCCTAGCGACGATCGCGACGGGAGAGCAGCCCAACATCCTCTGGCTTACCAGCGAAGACAATGGCCCACAATTGGGTTGTTATGGCGATGATTATGCCAAAACGCCGAACATCGATGCACTTGCTAAAAAGTCACTTCGCTACCATCGCTGTTGGTCCAATGCTCCCGTATGTGCACCAGCAAGAACCACAATCATCTCTGGAATGTACGCCACCAGCTTGGGCGGACATCACATGCGTAGCGGAGTCAAATTACCACCGAATTTCAGTACTTATCCCGACATGCTTCGCAAAGCTGGCTACTACTGCACCAACAATTCAAAGAAGGACTACAACTTTGCAGCGGAAGATGGCGGATGGAATGACAGCGGCAAAAAAGCACATTGGCGTAATCGCCCAAGACAGGACACGCCTTTCTTCTCCATTTTCAATTTTACGGTGAGTCACGAAAGCAAGATTCGGACAAGGCCTCACCAACTCAAGCATGATCCTTCCAAAGCACCGCTTCCCGCCTACCACCCCGACACTCCGGAAGTCCGACATGACTGGGCCCAGTACTATGACAAGATGACCGAGATGGATCAGCAAGTTGGCGCAATCCTCGCTGAACTTGAAGCGGATGGCCTCAACGAATCAACAATCATTTTCTACTATGGTGATCACGGCAGCGGGATGCCACGAAGCAAGCGTTGGCCGTTCGATTCGGGGCTACGTGTCCCACTTTTATTGCACGTACCGGCCAAATTCAGACAATTGGCTCCCGCTGATTACGGAAGCGGCAAAGTCACCGACCGCCTTGTGTCTTTTGTTGATTTGGGGCCAACTGCCATCAGCCTGTCTGGCCTGAAGCCACCGACCAACATGCAGGGCATACCGTTTGCCGGCGAGTACAACGGGGCAGCAAAGAAATATCTTTTCGGCTACCGGGGACGCATGGACGAACGCATTGACATGGTCCGCACATGCACCGACGGCAGATTCGTCTACATGAGGCATTTCTATCCCGACCGCCCGTACCTAAAACATGTTGACTACATGTTCCAAACCCCCACAACGCGAGTCTGGAACGAAATGTACCGAGCGGGAGATCTAAATGCCGCTCAGGCAAAATTCTGGCAAAACAAACCAGTCGAGGAACTATTTGATCTGCAAGCTGATCCTGATGAAATAAACAACTTGGCAAACTTGCCCGATTACCAGAAGAAGACAACTGAACTGCGAAACACGCTTCAAAAGTGGATGCAGGAAACACTCGACCTGGGTTTGCTACCCGAAGCGGAGATGCACCGTCTGGCAGGCTCACAATCTCCTCGGGAATACGCTGTAGCGAACAAGAAACTTTTCGCTCGTTTGTCAGAAGTTGCTTTTCGTTCAATGGACCAAAGCAATGGATACTCGACTGAAGAATTGGTAAATCTTTCGTCAGATCCTCATAGTGGAATACGCTTTTGGGCTGTCCGTGGACTGGCAATGCGATCTGCCAGTGATACGAAGCGAAATAAAACTTTGATTACCGCTAGCGGCGATGAGTCACCAAGCGTAGCTATCGCTGCCTGCGACGGCTTGCTTGCTAATGAGAGCAGTTCCACCCAGCGAAAGGCTGTCGAACGTCTCATTGAACTGGCCGACGTAAATCGCCACGGTCACTTCGCAGCGGTAGCTGCACTGAATGCTCTCGACATGAATGCTGACCTGAGTGTTTCAGAGAGAAAACGATTGGCAAGCCTGAGTCGACAAGCAAAAAAACCTCCCGTTCGACTGGGTAAGTATGTCGGAAAACTCATCGATCACGCGACAAGTTCACAATAGATCGATGACTTGATGCCTAAAACAAGCATCTGCCAATCCGAACACCCACGTCAGAACACCAATGAATTTTGACAAACCGCCCCCTGGTATTGGAATGAAACTGGTCGAGGGCTCAGCCGACCAACTAGCCATCTTCATTCCCCCAGGAGGTGCAACATGCCGATCCGTTGGATTCTTCACACTGACGTGGCTAGGTATCGTCACTGCAGGCAGCACGATTGCTTTCATCGTTTCTATACACGCTTGGGGCCGACTACCCCCGCTTTGGGTCTTAGTCTGCCTCCTATTCTATCTTATCTTCTTTGGCTTTCTCTATGCGTGGCTACGGATGCGGTTCACCACAACGTTTATCGCAGTAACAGTGGACCAATTCGACATTGAGCAAAGTTGGCTCGGACGAAAGAAGTTCAGAACTTTCTGTCTGGACCAGAATTCAAGAGCGGGCTTGTTTCGGATCTACAGGCAAAATCATCGGGCTGTTCATGCCCTCCGTGTTCAAACCGTAGATAGATCGAACCGATGGCCAAAATTCGCGACGCGACTCTCACACCAGGAAAAAAAGTGGCTCGCTGGAGCCATCAATAATTTCCTCCGCAACTCTCCCTCAGAAAGTTT
The DNA here is from genome assembly GCA_002712845.1 of Rhodopirellula sp. The sequence continues at coordinate 16,977 of PAUV01000029.1, forward strand.
ATCCGGCAAATCTTATTACGACGTTAATAACGATGCTGAACCTGCACAAGGCAATGGAAAAGTTGCAGGTGAGCAGCGCGTTCAGAAGCATGTCCACAAGATCGACAAAACGGACTGGGGAAGCAGTGAACAGGACCATCGAAGACAAAAACTCGAAGTTCTCATGGGTCGCAAAACTTTGCTTCTCAAACACCCACCGTCTATTCCCCCGCACAAGTTGCCGCGTGACTCGTCGATTCGCATTGAGCTCAGTGACAACGAGACATTGGCATTCAGCTATCGATTTAAAATCACCCACCC
>PAUV01000030.1 GCA_002712845.1 Rhodopirellula sp.
CGGCTCGCAAAAGTGAGCGACAAGGTTCGTCAATGCAACGTAAAACGCTTGGTGGCTTAATTCACGTGGCTTAATTCACGTGGCTTAATTCACGTGGCTTAATTCACGTGGCTTTCGCTCGACCTAACCGCTGGATTGCCGATCTGGAAGAATCGCCCGGTGCAGATCTATCCGTTGAGAGGCCAGTGCCAGAGCGGTTAAAACGGTGGGAACAGAGCCACAACGCTGAGGCCAAGCATTGCCTTACACCGATGTATTAAAAGATTGCTTTCCATGGACGTCCAAGACAAGTTAGCTATTTTGGCCGACGCTGCGAAGTACGACGCTTCCTGCGCGAGTAGCGGCTCGAAAACAACACGGGCTGGCAGTAATATCGGTAGTACGGAGGGGATGGGCATTTGCCACAGTTACACCCCCGATGGACGATGCATCTCGCTGCTAAAAATTCTACTGACAAATTTTTGCATTTATGACTGTCAGTATTGTGTGAACCGAATCTCAAGCGACACACCGCGAGCGAGATTCACTGTCCCAGAAGTAGTAACGCTAACGCTTGATTTCTACAAACGGAATTACATTGAAGGTTTATTTTTGAGTTCCGGGATCATCCAGAACCCGGACTACACCATGGAACAACTAACCGAAGTAGCAAAAGTGCTGCGTAAGGAGCACAAGTACGGAGGTTACATTCACCTGAAAACCATCCCCAACGCTAACGAGGATCTAATTGAGGAAGCTGGTCGCTGGGCTGACCGCTTGAGCGTCAACATTGAGTTACCAACGGAAAACGATTTGGTGCAGTTGGCTCCTGAGAAAAAGAAACCAGTCATTGTGAATGCAATGCAGGGAATTTCAGAAAAGATCAGCGAGACGCGCGCCGATCGCAAGCGTGGATTCAAAAGCCCACGCTTTGCCCCTGCTGGCCAAAGCACGCAGATGATTGTTGGGGCAACGCCTACGCCTGACAGCAAGATTTTACAAACTGCATCCGAGCTCTACGGGGAGCAGAAACTTCGGCGCGTATATTATTCTGCCTACAGTCCAATCCCACACGCCGATGCACGTCTGCCCGGACAATCGCCGCCGCTTGTGCGTGAGCATCGCCTTTACCAAGCAGATTGGCTACTCAGATTCTATGGATTCAAAGCAGCCGAACTTGTCACTGAAGCTGACCAGAATTTATCTCTCGAGGTCGATCCGAAACTTGCATGGGCCCTCGCAAATCGCCACTGCTTCCCAGTTGATGTCAACACAGCGTGTCGTGAGCAGTTACTTCGAATACCAGGCATTGGAGCCAGAAGTGTAAAACGCTTGTTGAGCATACGTCGGTTTCAACACATTCGCACTTGTGATCTGAAAAAGCTGAAAGTCGCATGGAACCGGGCAAAATATTTTGTCCTCACCAGTGATCACAATCCAGCACTAAAAAACCTCGACATGTTGGACCTCCAGCGGAAACTGCGACCAGCTACTCAACAGTTGATGTTGTTTGATGCGATGCAGTCAGCCACTTCAGGTGAGGTATAAACCGTCATGCGGTTCATACACGTGGCTTGTTTTGACGACTGGCGATCAGAAGCTCGAACGCTTTTGTCTGATGAGGTCGCACCCAATGGGGTTCACTGGTCCCCCGAAGACAACCAACTCGGGCTGTTTGATCAGGTCGATGCGGGAACGACCACGGAAGAGGCATCCGATGGGAGCCTCGATAGTGGCCGAAAATCACCTCGGGTCAGCGTCCCATCTCCTTTCCTTGAGTTAGCTCGCCAAGTCGCCTGTCATCGAGATCCTGCACGATGGCAACTGCTTTATCAAACCCTGTGGAGAATCGTGCATGGTGAACGGAGATTGCTTGAAATCTCGACGGACGATCATGTTCACCGTTTGCAACTCATGAAAAAAGCGGTGACACGCGATGTGCACAAAATGAAGGCTTTCGTGCGTTTCCGAAAAATAGAAACGGACGAACCTGCCGAAACGTACATCGCTTGGCATCGACCAGACCACCTGATCATGCGGCTGGCGGCCCCATTCTTCTCACGTCGATTCAAAGGGATGTCGTGGACTATTCTGACACCTCATGAATCGGCTCATTGGGATCAACAGCAACTCACCTATGGACCCGGCCTGCCCGCAAGCGAGGCACCTCAGGCAGACGCGTTGGAGGATCTGTGGAAAACGTATTATGCGTCAATCTTTAATCCGGCTCGGATCAAAGTAGACATGATGAAACGTGAGATGCCAGTCCGACATTGGCCTACGCTACCCGAAGCAACTCTGATCGAAGACCTGATTCGCGAGGCACCAACTCGTGTGAATCAGATGATTGAAAACCACGAAGGATTTTCTGAGACTGGTGCTCATTATTTACCGATTGAACAGGATCTCAAATCACTCCGTCAGTCTGTTAACAACTGTCAAGCGTGCCACCTATGTAATGATGCGACCCAGGCTGTCTTTGGCGTAGGCCCGGAAAACGCCCGTCTGGTTTTGGTGGGGGAACAACCGGGGGATCGCGAAGACATTGAAGGCAAGCCATTTGTGGGTCCCGCTGGGGAACTTCTCAATGCATCGCTTCGTGATGCAGGCATCGAACGACGCGATATCTATCTCACGAATGTTGTCAAGCATTTCAAGTTCGAGCGACGTGGAAAACGAAGACTCCACAAAAAACCTGACTCACGCGAAATCTATGCCTGCCGACCCTGGCTCGAATCTGAACTCATGGCACTGCAACCGAAAACAGTGATCTGCATGGGTGCCACGGCAGCGCAGGCGTTACTGGGTAGGGACTTTCGCCTTAGCCAGCAGAGAGGTGGCATACAAGTGACGGAATGGAGCGAACGAACCATTGCCACTTGGCACCCCGCTGCCATTCTCCGCATGCCAGACGAAAATCGAAAACGCGAAATGATCGAGCAATTTGTTCAGGATCTCGGACAGGGTAATGAGATTCCTGAATGAGGACACTGTTGCAGCAAACGAGCCGTGGTTTCTATTGCCCTCAAGGGGATTTCTACGTCGATCCCCATCGCCCCGTGGATCGTGCGGTCGTGACCCACGCACACACTGACCATGCTCGCTGGGGTAGCCGACTTTACCTGGCAGCGAGATCGAGTGAGCATCTGCTACGCATGCGAATGAGTCCTGATGCTGAATTTCAATTTGCTGATTACGGTGAAACGATCAGCATCGGAGGCGTCAACGTAAGTTTCCACCCGGCTGGTCACATTCTTGGCTCTGCACAGGTCAGGCTTGAATACCGTGGACGGATCGAAGTCGTTACCGGGGATTACAAGCTGGGCAGTGATGCAACCTGCGAAAGTTGGCAGCCGCTACGTTGCCATCTGCTGGTGACAGAGTCGACCTTTGGATTGCCTGTGTACCGATGGCCCGAACAGAACTCTGTATTCGAATCGATCAATCATTGGTGGTGTGAAAATCGTTCACAGGAGCAGTGCAGCGTCCTTTATGGGTACGCCGTGGGTAAAAGCCAAAGAATCCTTGCTGGACTAGATCCATCGATAGGCCCCATCTTCTGCCATGGTGCCGTAGAAAAAGGAAATGAAGTCTATCGTCAAACAGGAGTCTCCCTACCACCCACAATTCACACCTCCAACGCTGAAAAGTCGCAGCGTTGGGCTGGAGCCATGATTATCGCTGTCCCGAGTGCACACGGAACGCCATGGTTAAAGCGTTTTGGCAAAATCAGCACAGCAATGGCCAGCGGTTGGATGGCAATTCGAGGCTCACGGCGTCGGAGATCCTTCGACCGGGGTTTCGTGCTCAGCGACCATGTTGATTGGCCCTCTTTACTTGAGTCAGTGGATGCTTGTGATCCTGAAACCGTTTGGGTCACCCATGGGTACTCAGCAGTCGTCGCCCGTTACCTGCGAGAGGGCGGTCGCGACGCAATTTCGCTTGAACGGTGGCAACGATCAGGGAACGACGAGGAAGATAGCGAGACTGATAAGACCGGCGAGGAAAAATCAGAATGAAGCTTTTTTCCGAACTTTACAAGCGACTGGATTCAACCACTCGCACCACCGTCAAAGTCCAAGCAATGACTCAGTACTTTGGTTGTGCTGAGCCCGCCGATGCTGCTTGGGCGATCTATTTTCTGTCCGGAGAAAAACTCCGCCGCCTCATCCCAACCAAACTGTTACGCCAATGGGCCGCAGAGGAAGCTAACATCCCTGCTTGGCTATTTGAGGAATCATACAGTTCGGTCGGTGACCTCGCTGAAACTATCTCGCTGGTGGTACCTGAACAGAAAACCGAAACGACAGGGTCCTTGAGCGAATGGGTCGAAGAACGATTACAGCCCATTCGTAATATGAATGAAGAGCAGCAACGCAAGGTCGTGACCGATATCTGGCATCAAAACCCTGCAGACGTACGATTTGTCATTCTCAAATTGATCACCGGTGCTTTTCGCGTAGGAGTCAGCAAGCGTCTTGTGACTCGCGCGCTGGCTGAACATACAGGAATCTGCGCCGAAGTGATTGCCCATCGCCTGATGGGAAGCTGGAGCCCAACGCCTGAATCGTTCCTGCGATTATCAAACCCAGACGTCGACGATGCTATCGTCAGCCAACCTTATCCGTTCTGTTTGGCGCATGCGATCGATCGTGACAGTACTCCTGACTCCTTGGGAAAGATCAATGACTTTGCCGCGGAATGGAAATGGGACGGGATCCGCGGCCAATTGATCCAACGCAATTCGCAAATCTTCGTGTGGTCACGTGGCGAAGAACTGATGGAGAATCGTTGGCCCGAAATTGAGGCGGCGGCAGCCCTTCTGCCAACCGGAACAGTACTCGATGGTGAGATTTTGGCTACCAAAGCTGATGGTACGATTCTTCCTTTCTCACAATTACAACGAAGAATCAATCGTAAGAAAGTCGGGCGGAAACTGTTACTTGAGGTGCCAGTTGTCTTTCACGCATTTGACTTACTTGAGCAGGACGGAAATGACCTTCGTTCACTGCCATGGAGACAACGCCGGGACCACCTGGAAATTCTAATGTCACGAGTGCAACATCCGCAGCTCAAAATCACTGAACTGATTCCCGCCCAATCTTGGGCAGACTGGACAGAGATAAGAACACACAGCCGTGAACGTCACTCCGAAGGCCTGATGCTGAAACGCGTCGACGCTCCCTATGATGTGGGGCGGGTACGCGGCACCTGGTGGAAGTGGAAAGTCGAACCATACACCATTGATGCTGTGCTCATTTATGCACAAAAGGGTCATGGCAAACGATCAAGTCTATTTAGCGACTACACATTTGCAGTGTGGAAAGATGATGAACTGGTACCATTTGCGAAAGCCTACAGCGGTCTGACCAACGCCGAACTTCGGGAAGTTGACCGCTTCGTGCGAAAAAACACAAAGGAAGCGTTCGGACCAGTTCGAAGCGTACAGCCAGAACTGGTCATGGAACTTGCCTTTGAAGGCTTGCAAGCCAGCACGCGGCACAAAAGTGGAATAGCAACACGCTTTCCTCGCATCAGCCGGTGGAGGCATGACAAAGCAGCGAAAGATGCGAATACGCTTGAGGATGTACTTGACCTGCTACCTGGCTCATCAACGGGTGGTGACCTTTGATGGATACCGTTCAACAATCCACACCTGAAACACCCTCTCAATCTGTCGATCGTTTTTTTCAATCGATAGGCTGGAAACCATTTCGATTTCAGCGATCGACGTGGCGTGCTTACCGCGATGGATCAAGTGGACTGGTTCACTCCGCAACGGGAACGGGAAAAACACTCGCCGTCTGGATGGGGCCAATCTTGAAGTGGTTAGGAGAAAATCGAAATCGAGACAAGTGGCAACCCAAACGGCCACCAGGATTGCGAGTTCTGTGGATTACCCCACTCCGAGCACTCGCCGGAGACACTGAGGCATCGTTGAGACAACCAATCGATCACCTAGGTTTGCCTTGGCGACTTGAATCAAGAACGGGTGATAGTAAAGCCAGTGCAAAAGCACGTCAGTTGAAACGGCTGCCCACAGCCTTGATCACCACTCCCGAGAGCTTATCTCTCATGCTAACGCATGAGAAACTCCTCGAACAATTCAGCCAACTGGAAGGCGTCATCGTTGATGAGTGGCACGAATTACTCGGTACCAAACGAGGAATTCAAACCGAGCTCGCACTATCGCGACTGAGAAAATTGAACCCTGCACTTCGAACGTGGGGTCTATCAGCAACCTTGGGTAATTTGGAACAAGCCAAACAGGCATTGGTCGGTTCTGAACCAAACCAACCGGTCAGAGTCATCGAAGGTTACAGTAAAAAACGTTTGGAACTTGAGTCGATTATCCCCGCACGAATCGAGTCATTTCCGTGGTCCGGCCACATCGGCACACGAATGGTCCCACAAGTCGCCGAGAAAATCGAATCAGTCAACAGCACTCTGGTATTTGCCAACACCCGATCACAGACTGAAATCTGGTACCAACAACTACTGAAACAACGACCCGACTGGGCTGGTCGAATTGCTTTGCATCACGGTTCTCTGGATACAAGTGTACGACAATGGGTAGAAAAAGGCCTTCGAGACGGTACTCTGCGAGCCGTAGTGTGTACCAGCAGCCTTGATTTGGGAGTCGATTACACCGCAGTAGATCTGGTAATTCAAATCGGAAGCCCGAAGGGTGCTGCTCGCCTGCTCCAACGTGCTGGTCGGAGTGGCCACCAACCCGAAGCAACTAGTCGATTAGCATTCGTTCCAACGAATGCAATTGAATTGATGGAATTGGCGGCAGCACAGGATGCCATTCGCGCGGGTCATCTTGAAGCACGACCTCTTCTTCAAAAACCACTCGATGTACTTGCTCAGCATTTAGTGACCATTGCCATCGGGGGTGGATTCCACTCACCCGAACTACTGCAAGAGGTCCGAAAGACGCAAGCGTATGAATCGCTAACTGACATCGAGTGGCAGTGGGTTCTGGACTTTGTGGTTCGCGGTGGTGCGTCTCTTGACGCCTATCCGGAATTCAAACGGGTAGAACGCAAAGACGACTTCTATCAGATCACGCAAAGACGGGTGCAAACCACTCATCGGATGAATATTGGCACAATTGTTTCCGATGCTGCGATGCATGTGAAATACATGAAGGGCAAAACACTTGGTACCGCCGAAGAGTCATTTTTATCCAAGCTTAAACCCGGAGAAAAATTCCTCTTTGCCGGCAGACTTGTCGAGATGGTCTGTGTCCGCGACAACGTTGCCTACGTGAAACGATCGAAAGGAACACCCGATACTGTCCCCCGATGGATGGGCGGACGCATGCCATTGTCGAGTGAACTGAGCAAAGCACTTCGCCAAAAACTGCATGAAGCATCCCACAAGAAACTGGCGGGACGTGAAATGAAGGCACTAAAAAGTTTGCTTGAAATTCAACAGCGTTGGAGCATCATTCCCCGAGCAGATCAGTTGCTGATTGAGCAGATCAAAACTCGCACTGGGTATCAAATTTTTCTATTTCCGTTCGAAGGACGATTAGTTCACGAAGGATTGGCGGCACTCCTTGCCTATCGTATCTCGCGGAACTGTAAAGCTACATTTTCGATGGCATGCAACGACTATGGCATCGTACTGCAATCTCCATCGAAAACGGACATTGATCCAAACACTGCCATGGAATGGTTTTCAACCGAGAATCTGATGGCTGATATTCTTGAGAGCATGAACTGTACCGAGATGGCTAAACGGCAATTTCGACAGGTCGCCAGAATCGCTGGACTGATTCAACAGGGACTACCAGGGTCACGCAAAAACGCCAGACAACTTCAAGCAAGTAGCAATTTGTTCTTTGATGTTTTCTGCGAATACGATCCTGGAAATCTACTGCTGGAGCAAAGCCGCCGTGAAGTACTCGACCAGCAACTGGAAGCATCCCGAATGCACTCTGCCATGGAACGTATCAATGAAAGCCAGATCATGCTCAAAGAGCCACCACGAGTGACGCCGCTGGCTTTTCCCCTGCTTGTCGATAAATTACGGGAAAGGGTCAGCAGTGAGACGCTTGCAGATCGTATTGCCCGCATGCAGGAGCAACTCGAATCAGCCGCAGCAGATAATGAAAAGTGAGTGGTAGCGTGAAGATTCGTCTGTTGGATTACGAACTGGAACTGCTTCCTGATAAAGGTGTTTACTGGAGTCAGCATCATGCTTTGTTCATTGCAGATACGCACTTCGGAAAAGAAGCTACCTTTCGATTCCATAACATTCCGGTACCCGATGGATCCACCGCTGGAACCTTGCGGGCAATCACCGAGATGGTACAGCAAACGAATCCAAAATCACTCGTGATTCTTGGCGACATGTTTCATGCCCGATCATCGCTCTCGACAAAGACGCATGAACAACTACTGGAATTTCGCCAACAACACCCCGAATTGAAAATCAAATTGGTACTTGGAAATCATGATCGCCCCCTGGGCACTCTGCCATCCAGTTGGCAGGTTGATGTCGTTCCCATGGGAGAATTCGCCGACGGCTTGGCGATTGGACATGAGCCCGAGAGCATTCCGAAAGATGTCGCGCTGATGCTATGCGGGCACCTTCACCCAGCAGTGCGTTTGATCTCAGTGGTAGACCGCACCAACAGATTACCCTGTTTCTGGTGGCACAAAAAACGCCTGATCCTTCCTGCAATTGGTGGTTTTACCGGTAGCAGTACAATTAAGCCAAAACCAACTGATGGCGTCTGGGTGATAGCCGAAGGAAAGGTGATTGCTTACCCACGGCGCAAATCAAAATAAACAAACAGTAATTCTCGATAAACGTTGCCATCCAAGTAATGGAATCGGCAACGATCTGGTGATTTTGCTCCACTGATAATCCGCTCAGATTCATCCCTCGGGTTGGCCCCACACCACTGCGGCGTGACCTAACAACGAGGTCTTAATTGATCAGTCGGCTCCAAATCCGTAACATGATGGAAGTGAGACTCGAATCGCTCGAAAGGAGCAGCGATCATCGAAATCAAATCGGTGATCAAAATCATGGACTTTGCAGCAGACTTCACCGCCATCGACTTCGAAACCGCAAGCCACAAACCTGACAGCGCCTGCCAATTGGGTGCTGTCGTTGTCCGCGATGGACAAGTCGTAGACCAATTCATGTGGATGATCCGCCCCGAACCACTCTATTTCAGCCAAGGTAATATTCGGATCCACGGCATCACCCCAGCTCAAGTTCGCGAAGAATCAAATTTTGGAGATACCTGGTCAGAGATCTCAAACAAAATCGGTAACGACTGTTTAGTTGCACATAACGCAAGTTTTGACATCAAAGTTCTGCTTGCGTGCCTTCGCACCCATCGGAAACCGATTCCCGAATTTCATTTCACATGCACACGAGCGATAGCCCGTCGCACGTGGCCACACCATCGCCGTTACGGATTGAAACCGCTGTCAAACTGGCTCGGCATTCGCTTTCAGCATCATGATGCGTTGGAAGACTCAATTGCCTGTGCAAAAATTCTGTTAGCCGCCGGGATTGATCGCGAAGCAACGTCACTGGAGCACCTAGAACAGATTTTGAAACTTAACCGTGGGAAAGCTGGCGATTGGGGTTATCGCGGGGCAACAGGAAAATCGAAAAGGCGAACAGGTCAGACGAATTCCAAAGCAACCACCGCTAGCTCGGCTGCTGGGTTACCTTTCCTGTTTCCCAATCAATTGGCGAGTGGTGGAGAACATGTCCCAAACGTCGCCGAATCTGAACCGGAAATCGACATGCAACGAATTCTGATTCGTGGTGAGTTTGTGCGTCCGTTAAGTGGAAAACGGATCGCATTTTCCGGAAAATTGCGTTGCATGAGCCCAAGTGATGCCGAAACCTTAACTGCACGACTGGGGGGCACTTGGCAGGAAACTGTCGATCAGCAAACCGATTACCTCGTCATGGGATCGAGTAGAAAATCTTCAGCATCCTTTGATGGTCCCAACAACGCTCATCTTGCGCAGACTTTTAGCGAAGCCGGACATACAGTAAAAGTCGTCGACGAGCAAGAATTTCTGAAGCTTGTGATGTCATACGACTGAACGATAGAACCCGTGCATGAAGAGCAACTGGGCATAGAGAAGCAATCTTGTGTCTTTTCAACGGATACACCGACCCAATGCCAATAAACTTTTTTCAATAACAAGGGCTTCCAAACGCTATGTTCCACTCAGGACGGGCTCTAGCTTACACCGCAGTGTATTGAATCTTTTGTAATTTCTGATTCTGTTCCACCCTGCTACAAACATTGCTCGATTGGCGTTTATCCCATGAATTACAGTCTCATTCTTCTTCTCGTTGGTCTGGTTGCCGCTCACTTGGCTTCTCAGAGTCAGACTGTTGACGCTCAGGAAAATGATCAGGACAGCCTCTTGGAGGAGGCCAATTCGTTGAATAAAAAATCGCCCACTGAATCAACCGCTCCGTTCAATGTGCCCTTCAAAACTTATGGTGGGACACAATTCTGGACAGATCATCAACACACCGATGGTTACCGCATTCAATCAAATTGGATGACCAATCATTGGCGACTTCTCGATGCCACCGACGTCCGCCGCGCTTGGGGCACCCGAAAGCAGTGTGAAGTGGCTTTGGGTGATTTGCTGAACGACAAGAAAGATGCATCTGAAGGCACAGAATACGTCGTTTTGTTGCATGGCCTGATGCGTTCGCACCAATCCATGCGGTCCATGGAAAAAACCCTACAGGCGGCTGACTGTGGAACCGTCTTGCGTTTTAGCTACGCGAGCACCAGAAATACGATAGGAGATCACGCAGCTGCTCTTCAAGAGGTACTCACCGGCCTGCCCAAAGGCGGAAAGATTTCGTTTGTGGCTCACAGCATGGGAAATATCGTCGTTCGTCATATGCTTGCAGACTTGAAAGAAGAAGGCGATCCAGATGGTCTGCTGCAGCGGTGCGGTTGCATGGTCATGCTAGGGCCTCCCAATCAGGGTGCTGCTATCGCTCGACGTCTGGCTTACACCAAAGTGTTTGGTCTCGTCGCAGGTAAAACTGGTCTGCAACTCGGACCCAACTGGCAACAATTGGTTGGAAACCTGGCCATTCCCGAATTTCCGTTCTCCATCATTGCAGGCGATCTGAGCGAAAAAAATGTTCGCAACCCGATTCTGGGTGAAGCCAGTGACTTTGTTGTACAAGTGGAAGAAACACAACTCGAAGGCCGTGAATCATTCACCACCGTGCCAGTCTTACATAGCACGCTGATGAAGAATCCAAAGGTGCAACAACTAGTCGTCGAATTTCTACAGTCACACTAAATCTGACAGTCCGTTCAACAGCATTTCCTTTTCAAGGCGATGACCAACGAGCTCCTAAAACACGGCAACGTGATTCGAACAAGACGACCGCCGCTTGATCAAACGATCCGAGAACGATCTATCCGGACCATTCCACAGCTTCGATGATTCTTGCCAGCAAAAACATCCCCAATCAACGTACTGGGTTGATTGTGATACAACTGACGTTGTCGACATCATGTTCAGGCTTATAGGCCAGCGAAGCAGTTTCTTGCATTCACAAAGCCTGCACCGACAAAGCCTTACAGAGCACTTTCGACGATCGAAAGTCCATAAAATAAGAGAACGCAGACATCAATTGACGCCTGCGTTCACGATAGAATAGCCGCTAATATAATAGTGGGTGCAGATAAGATCTGGACGCCGACCCGATGTCCGGAGCGATTGTTCCGGAGTTCACCAAAGCAATGTATATGGCTGAACCAGACGGAATGATTATTGATAGGAAGGTCATCCTTGTAAAGGGTGAATCTGTATGAGCTCGAATGACGACAAGAATATCCCGGAATTGCTGAGAATAGGGGACAAAATCTCCCTTCTTCCCGTAATTCATGGGAGCGGGCAGTTCGCGGTCACCGTGCGGCGTTGGATGCTCGAACACGCTTTCGACTGCATCGCCGTCCCACTGCCAGGATCATTTCGAACTGCAGTGGAAGCTGCGGTTCTGGAATTGCCACGCCCCTCCATCGTGATCCAACCCCCGACCACTGCGTTCACTGCAGAACCAGAGAACTGGGAGCTCAACGAGTGGAATTCAGAAGAAGAAGAAATAGAAGATCTGGATGCAGCCACCTGCAGCTATATCCCGATTGATCCCTGCCAGAGCGTGATCATGTCAATCCGCGCTGCGATGGGCGAACATATTCCCCGAGAATACATTGACTTGGAAACGGATCCGTTTCGCCCCTATGCCACGACGATGCCAGATCCATTCGCGGTCCGCCACGTAGCACCCGAAAAATTTGCGGCTGCTGTCTTACCAACCATTGTCCCACCGACAGATCAACAAACACGCCAACGCATGGTTCACATGGCATGGCGTCTACGGCAATTGGAAAATCGCTACCAACGAATCTTGTTGGTCACCAGTGTTTTGCATTGGCCGTGGATTCGTGATGCCTATACACAACTGGGAATCAGTTCTGACTCGCCTCCCAAAAGTGAAGTGACAGCATCTCTGGAACTACCGGATGACGATGATGTGCAGGAACCCGTTCGGTACGCGGTCAAGAATCGCACACTGATGTTTCTGTTTGGTGAGTTACCCTACATCACTGGTCTGTATGAACGAGCAAGATCAGAACTGGAAGAGGATGACGATCTGCAAATCGATGGGGTCAAAGAACTACTGATTGCTGCCCGCGAAGCNTATCGCCGAGACCTTGGTAACCGAGCTAGACGTATCACACCTTTGCATCTGTCAAAGTGTTTGCAATACATTCGNAATCTGTCGTTGATTCATCGCCGCATGACNCCAGANCTNATCACGATTGTNACTGCCGCCAAACAGATCNTGGGNGATCAATTCGCTCTGCACGTCGCTGAACTTGCAAACGANTACCGCTACTCCGAGGCAGATGAGGANCACACTGAACTGGAGGAAGTCACATTAGGAATCGACCAGGCTCGACTACCCGATGGAGAAATCATGTCTCTCGTCAGTAGGTTGCCAGGACCACCCATGACATGGTGCACGCTTGAACTGAAACGNCGCCCCACNAAGTCAGAATCAGATCAATGGAAGTACCGNTGGAATCCNTACAGCCAATGCAGCTATCCACCGGAAGATGACCGAATTGAAAACTTCAGAACACGAGTTTTTGAACGTGCCCGCTCAATCATGGGCAACGACTTGGCAAAAACCGAGAAGTTCACAACCAGTGTCAAAGATGGCATTGATATTCGTGACACTCTCAGACATTGGTATGAGAAACAAATCTATGTCAAAGTCGTCCCACCAAGTCGAGGCACACTTGATGCTTGCGTGATGCTGTTCGATTCGCCTGCGGACCCCCGTGATTACCCATGGCGGACGACGTGGTTCGCGGAACACAAAGACGAATCGACTCTATCCTTCTATGCGACCAACTATGAGGAGGAAATGGTGGGTCCGGGGATTGGCATGGGCATTTATGGAGGCGCTCTCTTTCTTTATCCACNTGTNGGGATNCCCGACGTGTGGACAGATGCAAGACTCGATTACACTGANACACTTGAAGAACGCTTGTTAGCTGCAGCTTGCGTNCANTCGCGAGGCAAGCAAATCGCNGTGCTGTCTGCATTGCCACCGGGCAACGGCTTTCGGAAATTGGCGAGANGATACCGCAAACATCTTGTACATGTCCCACTGAATTCATTNAGTGATGAACAGGTNCANCAACTGCGNACCGTGCATGTGTTGAATGGCAGTGAAGTCCGAAGCTANGCTGAAGAATTCATCAGAAAAGTNTGAGCAAANACAACTCGCCAAGTCTTCCTCNAGGNGGCGATTCTNNCCGCACTCGCACCATGCAGNGACAGTCAACTGACTAGTTCCCCACTGCCCGCCTTTGTGCGGCCCGCTGAGCCTCAAGGACCGCGTCCTCGAGTGTACGCCCGCCACGTTTTGGCAAGTCCTCCTCNGGCACCAAAGGCGGCACAGTCCCNCCGTTCTNTTGCCTCATAGCAGCNCNGTAGACTCCGATGACGCCCGATTGAAGCAANGGACCTGGGGGCAGAAANAAACGACCAATCCCGCGACCTTGAAAGTTAATGTCCTCGATCACATTCGGACTCTTACCAGTTCGATCAATNGCAACCGACTGCATTGCCCATTCATGAANCACAAGTTCGTATCGAACCGNTGGCTCATATTCNGTCACGACTTCGTGGGNCCGTGTGTATCCGTAAGGATTCATGANACGAAACTGCTCAATGCGNTTNCCACCNGTATCACGNATCAATTCTACATCAACAGATGANTTTGGCCGAATNCGCATCGTTNGGCTTCTTGCAGAATCCTGAAGATCACGAATCCCAACTTGAACTTCGCGGCGACCATCATTGACCAATTTCAGTCGTGCTGGCGGTAACGGTGGATTGGGAACAACGACGCTATCAACCAAAAAGGATTGCGGACGCCGCCACCAACCAGCGTAACCCTGCATAAACGGATCAAACGACGGACCATACCACTGCCAGGGGTACAAATGCTGCCAAGGGTGAAACTGATTCCGAGGGTGAAACCTGTGACGTGGAAACAACTGCCCCGGAAAAAAGATGGGGGCACCAAAGGTGAAGGGTGACATAATCTGCCCACGGCGCAATCTCACAGCGCGCCGCGTATTAATGAAACGTGGACGTGGATCTCCCAAGCCCGCCGTTTGCATCAGACCAACACCCGAGCGGGGAAACCTGAGTGCCCGATCAATCGTGGGACTGTAATAACCAACAAAGTCACCACCCAGTGAATCAAACGAAGGATCACGACTAAAAGTCGCCCGCTGACCAGCGAGACTTTGAACCGCAATTTGTCCACCTTCAATTCGGGCTGTCGCCGTCACGTCGCCTGTCGGCTCAACCAGGTCAAAGGTTTGCTGTCCACTGACGGGAACACTGAGAAGCGTAAACACTAGCAAACCAAGAACAACATTGATGGACATTTTCATTTCCACGCTCTCCCTTAATCCTGACTCATGGACAAGCCGTCACGACAGGTATCCTGCGGTGTCAATCATCTACAACCGCTCACTATAGAAGATGTCCATTCCCGGTCCAAAGCAACCCCAAACAGAGACCCA
>PAUV01000003.1 GCA_002712845.1 Rhodopirellula sp.
ACCAAGGCAGATGAAGACTTGCCCTTGGGGAAACGACGGTACGTCACTGTAAGCGGTGGTGATCGATACGACACCACCGTCTGGGCCAAAAACAATGTCAATGGGCTTGGCGTTCGCGCCGGCCTGTATGTCTGTGTTCATCGGTGATGGAGCGAATTCATTACCCTTCATGCCAGTGCCTGAATAGTTCAGGTCAATCGCGACGCCGCGGGGAAGTGAATACGGTGCTGAGGTCGAAACCACAGGACGTCGATGAATTTTGTATTTGATTCGCCGGCCACCTGAGGGGAAGATCGGATTACCAGCTGGAAACGATTTTGTACCCGCTGTCTTCATCTCACTGAGATCAAAAAACAGTTTCACGGGAATTCCTGCTCCTGCATTCAATGCCCGATGCTGGATTTTGAAAGGTACAAGACGCCCACCCGGAAGTTCGAGGTAATCACCGCTTCGAATGGGAGCACTCGCATCATCGGTGGGTTCGGACTTGGGAGTCAGAACGTAACCGGGCTGTGTTGCATCGTTGATTTGCAGGGCAGCGTTTGGGTCGACCATGCTGGCGCTGAACGCAAGCAACGCATTGTCAAACGGGTTGAACTCGGCAATCGTAAGGTACGACAGATTTGCGTTGGTGTATCCCGTGTTCGTCTTGAGGACTGCGAATGCGTTGGAAGCGTCCCCTGTGTAGGGTGGCACGCTGGTCAACTCACGGATGCGAATTGATTGGGCGCGGCTGACGGGGTCGAGCGTGTTTAATCTTTCCAGCCGGATTCCAACAAACTGCCCTTCCGCAATGGCTCGGCTACGGGCTTTGTCCATGAAAGCCGAGATGTTCCGCGCTGTCTTGGCAATCTGTTGGTTTGCAAGCAGGTCTTTGACGGTAGGCAAAGCGACTGCCGCCAGCAGGACCATGATCGCAAGAACGATCAGCAGTTCTACCAGTGTGTATGCCGCTCGGCGGCGATCTGTGTTTTGATTCGTTGTTGTATTCACAGGGATCATCGTGGCGACACCTGCAGTTGATAGTTGTTGATGTTATCAGTCAATTCATTGACAGAGGTCGTGGTCGGAAGCGGTTGCCCTGGAAGCCGTCCAGCGAACTGGCCATTGTTCAGATTTGAGCTGACGAAGACACGCAGATAGGGATCTGGAAACGGGCTTGTGGGGTTGCCGGTCCGACTGGGGAGTTCCTCTCCGTAGAAATCGACCGTCGTGGGCCACCACCAATTAGATGCCTGGTAGTTGTAGTTCGCCATCGACACGCCCGCTGCGGTGATCGGGTCGGTTGTGATGCCATATTCCCCGTCGGGGCCTGCTGAGAAGACGAGTGGACGCATCGACCATGGTTTGATCGGTGCATCGTCGAAGTAGTTGCGTTTTGAGAGCACGTCGTATGCTCCTGCTGAGGAACTGGTGCTGCCCGGTACCATCGTGTAGGCATAGTCGGACCGAAATAGATCGAACTCATCAGGAATGGTTTTGTCAATCGAGAGTTCCGAATCGAAATAGCCCACAGGCCAGCGAATGAAGCCCAATGGATTTCCCCAGCCATCCAGGATTTCTCGAAGCCCATCGTTGTCGGTGTCGCCAATGTTCGCAGCAGGAATAGCCTCCAGTGCAGGTGAGCCACCCACGAACGAAGTTGCCATGATCAGGTACAAACATTCCGCTCCCTGGTTGGCAAGTGCTTCTGCACTGTTGAGCGTCAGATTGGTCGGCATTCGATTGCGATAGGCTGCCAGACGCGATGGGATGTTGTCACCACCATTCAGGAATGTAGCGTTGGGTGAATACCATGAGACCGACATGACTTTGCGCTGGTTTTTCTGGTCACGTGTGTTGATCACATTGTCGTTGTTGTCAATCAGTACCTGGTTGGTAGCTGCGTATATCTGAGATGGAGCTGTGGTGATGTCAGAAAGACGATCAGGAATTTCCATCCGCTGCAGGTCGCGGATCATCATCAAGCGAACTCGTGCCGCTTCCGAAGCGAGTACTTCATACCCAACTTCGTTGGCATTTCCGGAGGGAAGAAATAGGTCGGGGATTTCCACAGGAAGTTGGCGGTACTTCAAGTTGGCATAGTGTTCCGCCAGCACGCTATCGACNATNGAAATGATCGTCTTGGTGCGTGACTGCTTCGCCGTGGTTGTCACTCCTGAAACAGCAGTCGTGACCATCGCTCCCATGATCGAAAGGATCACGATCACGACGAGCACCTCGACGAGTGTGAATGCAGTTTTCGATCTTTGATGATTCATGCTGACATGCCTCGGATTAATTGTGGGAAACGAATCAACGACGTTTATTCTTTCAACTCGTCGATCAATTTTCCGTCTGCAAAGTTGGTCAGGTTGTCNNGCTGGAAGTTGTCAATCTGATTTGCTACGGTTGGCTCNTGGTANCGGCTGACATCGTTACGCAACACGCGTGTTCGTACACCGTTGTTGTCGATCACAACCTGTCCGGCTTTTCCAGTGGGGTATTGGTAGTAGACTGCGGAAGTTGTGTCATTGTCGTTCGGGCCGGTGGTACCAGACTGCTTACTCAGCCAACCAAAGCTCCCGTCAATGCCTGGGGCAATGATCTGGAACGAATTTGGTTTCATGAACTGCCATGTTTGGTCAGTTTGAACGATATCGGAAATGTACGGCCGGACAGGACCGGCTTCCGGACGCCAGAAGCCGTTGAATCCTTTGGATGTGGCTAATGGATTGCGATACTCATANGTGCGTGAGTCGAAGTACACAAAAGGTGTTTTTGTTTTTGTGGAAGCCGCNTAGCTCAGAAAGAGATCGCCATCACTGGAAACGTGGTAGTTGCTCATGTTGATTGGCGAATTCTTTGCNGGAATGGTCAGNTCCAGNTGTCCGGGGGNAAATNCAAACAGACTGTTTTCTTTCGAAGTGTTGATCTGATACACGGGCACATCGTTGGCTTGTCCTCCCATCCCTACCAATTCAAGTGGCCCCCCAGGTCCAGTGAATGGACGCAGAGGATCACTGCTGTATCCGCCCAAAACCCAAGCAAGAACTTCACCTCGGTCCATGATNGTCGGGTTGTANCCGTTGGNNTCCGTNAGCAGNGTCTTGAGCAGAACCAGNTCNCNTGAAATCCNCGGNAAGATTTTTCGATAGTGACGTTCGACGACTGCCCAGTCAGAGAAGTCTGGCGGGTAGTCACCGTACTTCTCCTGATACTTCTGTACCGCAGTATCGAGCGAATTTAGTTCCATCTTCATTGCGGTTGAGTTGGCGGTGCTGACAGCCGAGAAAATGGCCGGCACTGCGAGGCCAGCAAGAATTCCGATGATCGTAATCACAACCAGAAGCTCGACTAACGTAAAACCGGCTGACCTCGTTTGGCGGTCAGCGGCGTGTGGTTGAACACTTGGCTTGCGCGGTGAAAGGCGTCGTTGTGCGTTCATGATGGATTTTGAAGGGGTTGGAATTTCGTTTCGGAAAAGATTGGCAGCGAACCTACTTGGGCTACCCACCGGTCGCCGCCCGTCACTGCGGTGTACACCGGCAGCAAGGAGCGGTTTTTCTGTTGGTAACGGGATCAAGTCAATCCACTGATCAGCGACACCAACGGCATGAANAGNCTGATCACGATGAATCCAACNGCCANNCCCAGGAACACAATCATCAGTGGTTCCATCAAGGCTGTCAGGCCATCGGTCATCGTCCGAACCTCTTCGTCATACGTATCTGCAACCTTGTAAAGCATCGTGTCGAGTTCACCGGTTTCTTCACCGACGTCGACCATGTTGACGACCAAGTCATCAACCACGCGTGATTTTACTTTCGTGATACCNNANANNGCAGCCAGGACACCGCCGCCCACGATGCCTTGTATCGCCAGCATGGTCAAAGTTTGGACCATGCCACCACTGTCCAGTTTCGTTCCTTTCGCCGTCAAAGCGATGGACATCAGGATGCAACCTGGAAATGCTCCGAACAACGCCCAGAACACGATGGCCATCGGGTGGAATCCCATGACGCTGTACTCGCGGAGCGGNTTGCTGATCACTTCACCTTCGCGGATCGATTCATTCACGCGTGTGAACATCCGCTCAAACATTCCGTTGCCGGATGTCTCACGGGTAATGTTGATCGCTTCAAGAATCGGAACACCGCTGGATATCAAGGTTCCTAAGGTACGTGTGGTTCTCGCAAGGATGTTCTTTTCAATCAAACCTCCGAAAATAGGCACCTTNATGATGAACATGTCAAAGCCCATGCGACCATGTCTGAACTTCCGCATCAGTTTGACGAGAATCAAAAGACAGATTGGCATNGCGATCAACAGGAACCANTAGCCTGAGATGTAGTTGCTCATCGCGATCANCAACAACGTTGGTGTTGGCAANGTCAGGCCGAACTCTTCAAACATCGTTTCGAAGGTGGGAACGATGAACAACATNATGAAGGTCAAAATCGCCGCAGCCACTGCCACCACGATGACCGGGTAGATCAATGCACCTTTGACTTTTCGTTTCAATGATTCAGCACGTTCAAGGAAGTCAGCAAGGCGTTGCAAAATTGTTTCCAGTGCACCGCCGGCTTCTCCAGCCTTGATCATGTTCACGTACAGGCGGCTGAACACTTTTGGTGATTTCGCCATCGCTTCGCTGAGTGTCGCTCCGCCTTCAATTTCTTCACATACATCCATGAGGGCAAATTTGAGTTTGCCACCTTTCTGGTTGTTTTCTAGGATCTTCAGACTCCGCAAAATGGGCAGGCCAGCGTCCTGAAGAATCGACAGCTGTCGGGTAAAAGCACAGATGTGCTTTGTCTTGACTCCACCAATCGCGAAGCCACGCTTCTTGCCTGTCTGGCCGGCAGCGGAAGCTGCCTGTTTCTTGACGGAGATCTTCGTGACGAAGTACCCCATCTGGCGAATCGTGGTTTGCGCCTCTTCTTCGTTGGCTGCATCGATTTCATCGCGGATCTCTTGTCCCGCGGCGTCCATCGCTTCGAATTGATAAACAGGCATGGCTGGCCCAGTAAGTCAGTTGGCAGGGTAAATGATGTAAATGAAAAGTATTCAGTTCAGTGTCAGGTGTTGCACTTCGTCGATTCTAATGTGAATTGAACGTCCTGAGCTGTTTGTTTTTGTGCGTAACTCCGCAGCGGGTGTTACTCTGAAACGGTTTCTCGGATCACTTCGTCGAGTGTTGTGATGCCGTCGACAGCCACTGCGATTCCAAATTCTCGTAGTGGCAGCATGCCATTGCTGCGGGCTTCTTCACGCAATTCGTCTGTCGATGCGTTGCCCAGCACCATGTCACGGATTTTGTCGTTCAGAATCATCAACTCNAACAGAGCGATNCGGCCCTTGTAGCCGGTGTTGTTGCAATTGTCACAGCCTGTNCCNTTGAAGAANTTCTTGNCGGTGATGTCNTCNGGTNTGAGNCCCANGTCGGTGAGCATNGAGCTGCTNACNTTGGTTTCTTCACGGCACTTGGTGCAAATGCGACGGACCAGGCGTTGGGCCAAGATNGCTTCGACNGTGGCGCAGATCATGAAGGGCTGGATACCCATGTCTTTCANNCGAGTCACCGTTGCCGGGGCATCGTTGGTGTGCAGNGTGCTGAACACAAGGTGTCCGGTCANCGCNGCTTGAATTGCAATTTCTGCAGTCTCGAGATCGCGGATCTCACCTACCAGNATCGTGTCAGGGTCCTGACGCAGGATGGCTCGAAGGCAACCTGCGAATGTCACGCCGACATCTGTGTCGATTGGAATCTGGATGATGCCGTCTATGTCGTATTCGACCGGATCCTCGGTCGTGATCAGTTTGTCTGCGATGTCGTTGAGCTCAGTCAAAGACGAGTACAGTGTGGTGGTTTTACCACTGCCAGTTGGTCCGGTGACCAGCACGATTCCATTGGGGCGGTCAATTGCAGCACGGAACTTTGACATCATGTCATCATCCATGCCTACATTTTCGAGGCTCAGGTTGACAACACTGCGGTCCAAAATCCGCATGACAACGCTCTCGCCGAAAATTGTTGGCAGAACACTGACGCGAAGGTCGACCGGGTGACCACCCACCATCAGTTCGATTCGCCCGTCTTGCGGCATCCGCCGCTCGGCGATGTCAAGGCTTGCCATCACTTTGATTCGTGTGGTGATCGCAAACGCCAAGTGACGTGGTGGTGGTACCATCTCATACAGGACACCCTCCGCTTTGATTCGAATTCGAAACTCGTCCTCGAAAGGCTCAAAGTGGATATCACTGGCGTGGTCTTTGATGGCAAGCAGCAGCACCATGTTCAGCAGTTTTCGAACAGGTGCCGAATCCGCCAACGCCTCTGCATCGGTGATGTTGAATTTTTCGGTCTCAAGAGCCGAAATCGCTGCTTTCAGTTCTTCGTCGTCGGCGAGTTGTTGAACGAGTTTTTCAACGCTTTCAGTTTCGCTGTCGTAGTGCCTGCCGATAGTCTGCAGTACATCTCGCTCGGTCGCGATGACCATCGAAATGTCATGGCCAAGAAAGGTCCGCAGTTCGTCCTGAATGGTCAGGTTCTGCGGATCGCATGTGGCCACCGTCAGTACGTTGTTTTCGAATGACAGCGGGACCACTCGGTAAAGCTGTGCCATGGTTTCAGTGATTTTGGCAATCACTTCATCGTCGAACTCGGCGTCTTCGAGTGACACCGTCTGCATTCCCATTTGCTCAGCAAGCGCTTGAATCAACTGTTCATCAGTGACCAGTTGCATGTCTTCCGCAATTCTACCGAGCAACGCGCCTGGCTGTTGCTCCTGCTCTTCAAGCACGATCTCAAGCTGCTCGTCGGTTAGGAAACCAAGGTCAACGAGGATCTGTCCGATGCGACGTGGTGCCATTTGTCAGTGACCAATCAAAACTGTATGTGGTTGCGGATTTGTTGTGAACGCTGCTTGCACCCGGAAGACGAAAAGCGATTGTTTGAACGCTTGTGTTCTGTCTTCGCGGGCAAACTTGTTGGGCTAATCGTCTTGGGGAACTGGAACCGCGTCGTCGCCTTCACCGCGACGGGATTGCACGATCCGCTTGGCAAGGTCATCTGGNCGATGTGCTTTTGCCAGCACGTCTTCGACTGAAACTGTTTCGTTTTTCCAGTGGTGGAACAGGGCATCGTCCATCAGTTGCATGCCGAACTTGGCACCCGTTTGCATGGCACTGTTGATTCGGAATGTCTTGTTTTCACGGATCAGGTTGGCAACGCCTGGCGTCACGTTCAGCACCTCGTAAGAGGCACAGCGTCCACCGCCAACTCTCGGCAACAGCGTTTGGGCAACAACGCCAATCAATGTGCTGGCCAACTGCGTCCGAATCTGATCCTGCAGGTTCCCGGGGAACGCGTCGATGATTCGGTTGACAGTTCCCTGAGCGCTGTTGGTGTGAAGCGTGCCGAACACGATGTGGCCCGTTTCGGCCGCNCTGATCGCAGCCTCGATTGTTTCNAGGTCTCGNAGCTCNCCCACGAGAATTACATCGGGGTCCTGACGCAATGCACGTCGGATCGCTTCCGAGAAACTGGGGACATCAACGCCCACCTCACGCTGGTTGATCGTGCTCTCAATGTGATCGTGGTAAAACTCGATCGGATCTTCAATCGTAATGATGTGGTGGTCAATCGTCTCGTTGAGAAGGTTAATGAGACTTGCCAGTGTCGTGCTCTTTCCGGAACCTGTTGGTCCGGTCACGAGGAACAGTCCACGTGGACGGTGGACCATCTTGACCACCGCTTCTGGCAGGCCTAACTGCTCCGGTGTCAGCTTGTCGTTGGGAATCTGACGCANCACCATCGAGATGAAACCACGCTGTTTGAATACCGAAACGCGGAATCGTGCTGCGTCGCCGAACGCAAAGCCAAAGTCCGTGCTGCCGCTCTCTTGCAGTTCCCGTTGGCAACGCTCAGGAGTGATGCTTTTCATCAACGCGACGGCATCTTCTGCCTCCAGCGTCTTGGTTTCCAGTTTTCGCATCCGCCCATGCAGACGAAATACCGGAGGTTGTCCCACCACAATGTGGATGTCACTCACGCCTTGTTTGATGGCTGCTTGNAGCAGTTTGTCGATCAGAACGGTAGCCAAGAGTCGCTCCCCAGAGCACCTCGCATAGACTCAACTGACACGCGGCATGCGTTCGGAGGGTCATCCGCCAGGAATGCAATGTCGTTTAAATGGAAAAGGATTTTGAAATTTGATCGCGATCGTTGCAGGCTCGCCGGGAAAAGGCTTTGGGCAAGCCATGCGGGTCAGGGCAGCGTCGATCTCGTATCTCGACTGCCCCGATGAACTCATTATTGTCTGTTTGTCCCAAAAAACAAAAAAAGTAGTCC
Source organism: Rhodopirellula sp. (assembly GCA_002712845.1). The sequence continues at coordinate 8,336 of PAUV01000003.1, forward strand.
ACATTGTAATGCTTTTGGGCACGGCGAATGCCAGTCGTGAGGCCGGAGGTCGCCGCGTTTGTCGTGGCTGCGAAGCCATTGGGAGGCAAGAATTGGGTTGGCTTTCTTTCGTGGGCATCGGGGGCACTCGCCGATGCTTCCGGTTCTGTCGCCCCTGCGCAAGGACCCGCCTTTTCGCACTTTCGAGGTGAAGGGATGATGAGAGGCCTAGAGTGAATCNAGNTCGNCCACGATGTGCTGGAANGCAAGTTTCTCCTGCTCGGTTTTCTTCGCCACNCGATAGACTTCCTCAAAGGTCGTGATGCCGCGAATAACCTTGAGCATGCCATCGGTGTAAAGTGTTGACATGCCATTACTTATGGCCTCTTCCCTGATCCTCTGTGTTGTCGTGCCTTTGAACATGAGTTCACGTAGTTTGTTGTTCACTAGCATCAGTTCGTAAATGCCGATGCGACCCCGGTAGCCCGTCCTGCCGCAGTACGCACATCCCTTGCCGCGAGAGAACTCTGCCTGCTTCACCATCTCGGGTGGCAGTCCGGATTCTTCCACTGCGNTTTCGGGGGGGGTGTAGCGAACCTTGCAGCGCGGGCAGATGGTCCTGACCAAGCGTTGGGCGAGCACTGCAATCACGCTGCTTGCCACCATATAGGATGGTACACCGATGTCCACCATGCGTGATATGGCACTGGGCGCATCGTTCGTGTGTAGTGTACTGAATACCAAGTGTCCAGTGAGTGAGGCTTGGATTCCCATCGAAGCGGTCTCGTGATCTCGCATNTCNCCCACGAGGATGATGTTGGGTGCCTGTCGCANCATCGCGCGAATGATCANTGCGAAGTCGAGCCCAATGTTGTGNCGAACCTCGACCTGATTGATGCCCGGCANGTAGTACTCGACCGGATCCTCNGCNGTGATCACTTTTCGGTCAGGTCGGTTCAATGCGTTGAGGGCGGCGTACAAGGTGGTTGTCTTGCCCGAGCCTGTCGGGCCGGTGACCAGAATGATGCCGTTGGGGCGGCGGATCAGAGAGTTAAAGTTTCGGAAGTCTCTCTCCGAGAGCCCGAGCTGGCGAACGCCCACTTTGATGTTGTCTTTGTCCAGCAGACGCATCACGCAGGACTGCCCGTGGTTGGTCGGGATAATACTAACGCGGAGGTCGAGTTGCTTGTCGCCCACGGTAATTTTGATTCGTCCGTCGGTGGGACGCCGCTTTTCCGAGATGTCGATTTTGGACAGGATCTTGATCCTGGCAATGATCGCGGAGAGCATTCTTCGGGGGGCATTTTCGCGTTCGACGCAAACACCGTCGATTCGGTATCGAATCCGCACGCGATCCTCGAAGGGCTCGACGTGAATATCGCTAGCTCGCAACTGGACCGCTTCCTGAATCATCAGGTTTACTAGGCGGATCACCGGTGCGGAGCTGTCATCGACATCCTCTTCAGCCTGTTCACTGTCAGCGTCGGTTTCNGTGAAGTCGATCGCCGTATCGGTGAACTCTTGCAGCATCGAGTCAGCTGATTCACCCTCGACTTGTCCGTAATACCGGTTGATGGCACCAATGATTGCCCCTTTCGAGGCGAGCGCCGTTTCGATCTTACGATTCAGGATGAAACGCAGCTTTTCAATAGTTTCGAGGTCAAACGGGTCCGCGATCAGAATCCGCAGTGCTCCGTCTTCCTCGCTGAAAGGCAGAACCGTGTTCTCGCGAGCGACAGATTCGGGCACCAATTCAACCACTTCATCGCTGATTTGGGCGGACCGGAGGTCAACGTAGGGAATTTTGTGATGCTTGGCTAAGGCCTCGGCCACCTCTTCCGGGGTGGCATATTCCATCTGCACCAGCACATCACCAACATCCGCGTTGGTCGTCTTGGCAACCTCTTCTGCTTCTGTCAGCTGGTCGAGGCTGATCACGCCATTCTTAAGCAGTAAGTCGGTAAAGTCCTGAACCACTCGGCTCATAACGGCGTTCCTGGAAGCATGCGGATAAGAGAATAGTGCGAGGTTCGAACCACGTTGGTGCCTCACCTATTTCGCCCTAGGATACCAAACGGGCCGGTTATTCGCATTACAAATTAGGCTTTCTGTGCCTTCAACGCATGCGAAAAGGTGAGAGGATGTACGGGGAGTGTCGGTAATACCTACCGTCCGCCTTGGGTCTGATCGGGAGATTTTGCTCTGCTCGCCATCCTCATTGTGAATTTGGGCCGAGCAGATTGTTTACTTCTGCTCATGGCCAGTAGCCCGCTTTCGGGAGTGTCGGAGCCTTGCATGGGCGATATCCCCAGTGACTTCATGCTCACTCAGGAGGTGCTCATGGCCTGTTGCGTGCCGCGTGGTGATTGCAGTCAGCAGGATTCCGAGTGTAGGAATCAAAGTTCGGCCGGATCTTGGCGAACGGACCAAATCTTCGGAAGATTTGAAAGATCTTGTTGCCTCAGCGGCTCGCTATCCGGGCTAGGGCTGCATCGGGATAGGACTACAGGCCTGCGCGGACGACGCCGACAGCGATCCCCATCACCTTGGCTTCACGCACATAGATCGGAGCCATTGAATCGTTTGCAGGCTGCAAACGAATCCTGTCCCCTTCCGGGTGCCAGAACTTGAGCGTTGCCTCGCCCTCAGGCGTCTGGGCGACGACCATATCACCAGCGGCAGCCGTTTCTTGCTTCTGAATCACCACATAGTCGCCATCAGTGATGTGGGCATTGATCATCGAGTCGCCTGAGACTCGGAGGATGAATCGGTCATCCTTGAACAGCATTTCGCTGAAGTCGATACGATCGTTTTGTTCAAACGCGAGTGTCGTGGGGCCAGCGGCCACCATGCCGGCCATCGGCAAAGCATGCCCACTGCGATCCGCTGCCTGCGTCAGTTCAATGGCTCGGGACTTGTTCGGGCTTCGTGTGATGAGGCCCTTTCTTTCGAGCGCTCGCAGGTGGCACATCACCCCGTTTGGGCTTTTGATCCCGAAGTGTTCACCGATTTCCCGAACGGTGGGGCCGTAGCCGCGTTGCACGATGAGGTCACGAATCATGTTGTAGACATTTTGCTGTCTGTCAGTGAGCTGCTTGGCCATCGTGAGCCATCCTTCTCGTGTAGGGGGGGCTGCTGCCTTCTCTAGGTGGGATAAATAAGTATACCGCATACTAAACGTGTGTCCATAACAATTGTGGGGGGATCTACAGGAGCCCGTTGAAATGGTAGAGCGCCCAGAGCCCCGCGGGAAAACACCACCAAGCGAACCAGTGAAGTCGATCTTTTCTGCTCCAGCCGATTAGCCATGTCAGGGCGACAAGGCCGACCAGAAAAGACACCAATGCGCCAATTGCCAGCTCTGTAATCGAAAATTCGAGGGTCTCACCGGCGCTGACCTGTTGCCAAATGTCTTTGATGGCCAGCAAGCTTGCCCCGAGGATGGCGGGAATGGCAAGTAAGAATGAAAAGGTGACGGAGTCCTCATTTTTCAGTCCAAGTAGTCTTCCACCCAGAATGGTCGATCCACTGCGGCTGATACCGGGCAGAATCGCGAATGCTTGAAAGCAGCCAATGATCACCGCAGCTCGCCAGTTCAATTCGGTGTAGCAACCGTCCCGTGGGGAAAGTCGACCAAGTACCACCAGCATGCAACCCGTTATCAGCAGCATCGCGGCTGCTAAAGTCGGGTTCGTCAGCAACGTCGAGAATTGGCTCTTGATTGTCAGGCCTACGATTGCGGCGGGCACCGTGCCAATCACCAGCAATGGCAACACTCTGCGATCACTTGTCAGTAGGTTAAGGATTCGTTTCCAGAACACGACCAGGATCGACCCCAAGGTACCCGCATGCAGAATGATCTCGAGCGTCGGGGATTCACTCATTTCACCTACGGATGAGCTGAGCTCTTCCAGTAGCGCCCCCAGGATGATGAGGTGCCCCGACGAGCTGATGGGAAGGAATTCAGCAATTCCTTGAACAGCGGCAAGAATTAGAATTTTGTACACGAACGCGGTTGATCCAATTTCAGGCTTCGACCAAGGTAGATGCCAAGTGAGTCGGGGTGATTTGTGTTTTCAAAGCCAAAGAACACTACAGACTAATTAAAATTGGGCTGGGTGATGACTCTCGCCTCGGAAATAGCGTCGACTTCCACGCCCTTTGATCAGAAAATATGCGCCTGATCATCAAGCAAATTGATCATCAAGCAAATTGCTCAGCAACCAAATCAATGCTGAGGAGTGTCGAGTGGTGATGCTGAACTGGAATCGCACCACGGGCATCAACCCTCCACCGGCTGGACCCATATTACACGCCCGTTTTGACTTTGTCTTATGTTTCCAAGCATCGTACCAATTCTAACGCCAAGCCAGTGTTTGGGTTCTGCCGCCAAGCCAGTCTGCTGGGACCGCATCTTGACTCGCGAGATTGTGACTCGCGAGGTGATTGCCAAGCATGAAAGTATCATCAAAGTATTCCGAAGCATGAAAAAGCTACCCAAGTGCATGTGGTTTGCGTTTAAGGAAGAACAAAATGAACTGCAGTGATGCTGACTCCGAATCGAAAATCGGAAAGAAAGCCTCGTCTGTGAGCCCTGCCGCCAACCGTGACCTTTCCAGCGGTCAGGGGATCAGCGGCGATGTGATTAACTGCCTGCGAGGTTGTTGTATGGGCGCGGCAGATGCCGTGCCTGGGGTCAGTGGCGGAACCATTGCCTTGATCATGGGGCACTATCAGCGTTTGATCGCCGCGATCAGTCACTTTGATGTGTCACTGTTGGGCATGCTTCGCAAGCGTCAGGTTGCACTCGCTTACAAGCATGTTGATGGTCGTTTTCTCACAATGCTCGCCGTCGGTATTGTGATTGGTGTGGTCACGTTTCTGCGTCTCATGGGCTGGTTGCTTGACAACCATTTGCCTGAGACTTTGTCGGTATTTTTGGGGTTGTTGCTGGCGAGCGTGTGGATTGTGCAAGCTCACGTGGATCGCTGGACTGTGGCTCGGATTTTTTGGTTCCTTGGTGGAGCTGTAGCCGCTGTGCTGATCTCCCGTTTACCTGCGGGTGAGGGAAATGGCGGCTTGCTTTTTCTTTTTGGTACTGCAGCAATTGCAATCTGCGCGATGATTCTGCCCGGCATCAGTGGCGCGCTGGTCCTTGTCATGTTTGGCTCCTATCACATGGTCACAGGCCTGATCAAAGATTTCCTGAAGCTGAAGATTACGATGGACGGTTTCTTGCAACTGGTCGCGTTCGGAAGTGGTTGTGTTTTTGGGCTGCTCGCCTTCTCGCGAATATTGAATTGGTTGCTGCGGCATTTCCGAAGTACAACGATGGCGGTCTTGATGGGGCTGATGGTCGGCAGCATCGTGAAGCTCTGGCCGCTCCAACGCCCCACAGATGAAACCGCAAGCCTTGATCTCAAGAATCGAGTGATGGAGTACGTGTGGCCCAGTCAATGGAGCGACAGCCAATTAAACGGCAGTCTTTGGCTTTTGTTGCTGTTGACGGCGGGGTCGTTTGCCATCGTGCTGGCCATTGAATGGTACGGCAAGAGACGAGCTGAGCAACTGACCGCACGATAGGATTGGGCTGCAGGAGAATTGGGCTGCAGGAGAATTGGGCTGCAGGAGAATTGG
>PAUV01000004.1 GCA_002712845.1 Rhodopirellula sp.
AAACCGCCCACATAATAGGTCAGATTCCCAGCTAGAAAGCCGTGCTTCTTGCCCTGAATTTCCTGCTGCAACCGATCGCAATAATCAACAGCAGTCGGTTCAGCAGCAAGGGCTTCCGTTCTCCCGTTCACCATCACCCATGAACAGACAGTGAACCAGGCACAAGCGAGGGCGAGATTCGTGTTGCGGAAAAACAAATTCAAACCTTTTACTTGTCTGGGTGCAGAACTAGACGACCTATCAGGCAATGATGTCGTGAATGGGCTCCACTTCTTCGACGCCGACCAATTTCTGATCCAGACCGCTGTAGAAGAACGACAGACGATTAGGATCCAATCCCATTTGATGAAGTACGGTGGCGTGCAAGTTTTTCACATGCAGGGGATTCTCCACAGCTCGTGATCCCAGTTCATCAGTAGTGCCGTAACTCATTCCACCCTTGATACCACCACCAGCCATCCACATTGTGAATCCATAGGAGTTGTGGTCACGTCCAGTACCCTTTGCATATTCAGCTGTGGGCTGTCGACCGAACTCTCCACCCCAGACGACGAGAGTTTCATCCAACATGCCTCGCTGCTTCAGATCCGCCAGAAGTGCCGCAATCGGGAGATCCGTATTCCCGGCATGCTTGTTGTGATTCACTTCCAAGTCACCATGTGCATCCCAGTTGGCATCATTGTGGGATCCACCGCTGTACAGTTGGATGAAACGCACACCACGTTGCACAAGCCTTCTGGCCATCAGACAACGAGTACCAAAGTCGCGTGTGCGGTCATTATTGATCCCGTACATTTCCAAGGTGGCAGCATCTTCTGTCGCCAGATCAACTGCTTCGGGTGCTGTGCTCTGCATTTTGTAAGCCAACTCATAGCTGGCAATGCGAGAGGCCAAATCACTGTTCCCCTGACGCTGATTGAGGTGCTGGGCGTTAGCATCCTGAATCGAATCGAGCAGACGTCGCTGCACGTCCACGCTCATGTCGTCTGGCCTGGCCAAATCAAGGATCGGTGCTCCCTTGCTTCGGAAGACGGTGCCTTGGTAGGTAGCCGGCATGTAACCACTGCTCCAGTTTTTGGCTCCGCTGATCGGACCTCCCGAAGGGTCCAGCATCACCACAAATCCTGGCAGATTCTCATTCACACTGCCCAATCCATAATTGACCCACGATCCCAGAGCAGGGCTTCCTGACAATACTTTCCCACTATTCATCATCAACATTGCGGAGCCGTGAATTGGGGAGTCCGCGGTCATGGAATGCAAGAAGGCGATGTCATCTACATGCTTCGCAACATTGGGAAACAAAGTACTGACAGACTTTCCGCATTCGCCATATTTTTCAAATTCCCACCTTGGCTCAACGATCCGCCCGCCAGCCCGATGCCCACCCCGTCCAAAGGTTTTCACATCGACGGTTTTACCGTCCATGCCTTTCATAGCTGGTTTCTCATCAAAAGTATCGATGTGACTAGGCCCACCGTACATGAACAGAAAGATCACTGACTTGGCTTTTGGAGCGAAGTGGGGTGGCTTGGCTGCCAGTGGATTGGCGTAGGCAGCCTCATTCGCGTTAACAGATGTATCAAAGAAACCGTCGTCAGACAGCATTGAGGTCATCGCAGCGGCACCAAACCCGCCTCCTGTTTGCCACAGAAATTCGCGGCGAGTACGTCCACAAAAACTTCCAGTGCGTTTTTTTTGGTTTGCCATGATTATTCTCGTGTGATGTTTCAGCTAACAGGNAGAGCTTTGATTTTNGATGGTAAGCAGTNGCATNTTGATCTTCGCAACATGCCTAATCGACGAACAGAAATTCATTCCAGTTCATAACAGTAAGGCAATACAATTCGACTGCACGNTGCCGCGNTAAATTGTCAGTCGTCTGNAAAGTGGTGATCANCTTGCTGCCATTGGCAACTTCNNTNTNCGTCGCNTCGCGTGACAAAGCCTTGGCGATCACCCGTTGCACCANTTCCTCATTCTCGAGATCCACNCCGCCNACGGATTNGGTCAAACGCTTTGCNTGCTCATGAGCGAACTTGCTATTGAGCAAAGCCAGTGCCTGNCCCGGTTGCAGNGTCACGAACCTGTCTTCGCAGGTCAGGTCTGGATCGGGAAAATCNAAGGCAGTCAGAATGGGNGTTAGGAGCGACCGTTTCACATGGATGTAGACCGACCGGCGATTTTTNTCCTGCTCGGAAGAATTCCCCCAACCAGCACCTGGACGTGACTGTCCAGCCAATACCTCGCGTGACAGCGATGGGTAAAAACTCGGTCCGTAGGTCTGACGATTCAACGAACCGTTGATCGCGAGAATGGTGTCACGCACTTCTTCCGCACTCAATCGCCGTGGATCAAACCGCCACAGCAAATCGTTACCGGGATCCGTTGCCAAACCAGCAGTCTGCCCAGCCGATGACATCTGATAAGCACGACTCGACATGATCAGGCGGTGAAAATCTTTTAACTTCCAGTCGCCGGCAATCAACTGCTGCGCAAGCCAGTCAAGCAGGGCAGGGTGTGTCGGTGGTACACCCAACTTTCCAAAGTTATTGCTGCTTCGAACAATGCCGCGTCCAAAGTGAAACTGCCAAACGCGATTAGCCATGACTCTGGCCGTCAACCGATTTTCATCGCTCGTGATCCAATCTGCCAAGACTCGTCGGCGACCCGCGGTGTTCTCATTACCAATGAAGGCAGAGGCATCCGGTGCAGGAGTCCCAAAGATTGCTGGAAAATCTGGTTCAACAGGATCTGCTGGAGAATGAGGATTGCCTCGAAACAGAACAAAGGTCTGGTCGGGTTTGGGTTTGCACTTTGCCAAACCCATCACCATCTCCCGTTGGGGCAACGCCTTACCCTCCTGGACCGTATCAGCGAGTTGTTTTTGGAGGTCCTTGTATTTTCTCCAATCCTCTTCACTCAGGTTATCTTCAAGTTTCTCTTTCAAGACACGATTTCGATCACGCTTGGGTCCCTCGGTAGCCCGCTGATCCGGCGCCGACATTTTAACAATGCCCGACTGCTCGACCGTCCTTATTTCTGTTTCCAAGCGACGTTTGGTTTCGTCGTTGTCACGATATTTTTGATTCAGTTCTTCAGACGAGACATCGATCTGGTTGTTGGAACGCTGATCACCCCGATGACCCCAGCGTGTCACGTCTCCCATCATCGCGAGGAAGCTGTAGTAGTCTTTCTGTGAAATGGGATCAATTTTGTGATCGTGACACCGTGCACAATTCAACGTCAGACCAAGCATCGCCTGACCAGTCGTCATGATGATGTCATCCATATCGTCAAACCGCGCCAGCAGGGGGTCAGCGGGCTCATCATCCCAAATTCCCAGCCGGTAGTATCCCGTCGCAGTCAATGACTCCGTCGTCACCTCATCCAGCTCATCTCCAGCCAGTTGTTCGGTGAGGAATTGGTCATATGGCTTATCGTCATTGAACGCCTTGATGACATAGTCACGGTATTTCCAAGCGTTCGGTTTGGCACCATCGCGCTCATAGGAATTCGTTTCAGCAAAACGAACCAGATCCAACCAATGGCGTCCCCAACGTTCGCCGTAGTGTGGTGATTCAAGCAACTGGTCAACCACTTTCTCAAAGGCTTTCGGATCAGGGTCATCCACAAACGTCTTCACCTCTTCTGCGGAGGGTGGCAGTCCGGTCAAATCAAAATAAGCGCGGCGAATCAGAGTCGCCCGGTCAGCGATTGGATTTGGCTTTAAACCCGCCTTCGAGACGGCCGAGTAAATGAACTGATCTACCGGATGTTTACTCCATTCGGAATTGTCTATCGCCGGAGGCTCGGGATTCTGCATTGGTTCGAACGCCCAGTGCTGCTGCCAATTCGCGCCCTCTTGAACCCAACGCTTCAGCAGATCCACTTCCTCAGGTGACAATCGATCGCCCTCTGGTGGCATCTGCTCGTCTTCCACGTCAGACACGACCCGAGCAAGCAACACACTTGCATCAATATCACCCGGTACGATCGCATGTTCCCCGGAATCGGCCTCAGCAAAAGCCTCCTTCTGACTTGTGAACCGTAGCCCCCCCTCTGCTTCATCAGGACCATGACAGGCGAAGCAGCGTTTCGCGAGCAGCGGTTGGATTTGCTTGGAAAAATCAACCGTCTGCTTCGCCGCCTCATCCTGTGCGAAACACGGCCGACTCGTCAGGCAAACCAGGCCAACCCAAAGGGCCATGATCAAACGATGGGTCGAAAACATCTTTGAAAGCGAAGGCATCATGTAAATCTTGGAACGGAGGGATACTTGCTGTCGAAGGCGGGGAGGGATGACTCTGCAGCGAAACTGGAGACCCAATGCTGATACTCCCGTCGATCACGAGATTGGACAGCGATAAACATTGTGACCGGTATACGACGGACTGCCAATGAGAACCAGCGTACTTCTAATTGAGAATTATTCCGGAAAATTCCTAGGTGTGTAAATGCGTCANCATAGAGCGAGAACTACGTGATTACCGAACTCTGCGACAATATGCAACATTGCGGTTTACCCCAAGCCAAAACTCTTCTCATTGAGAATCATCGTCTAGAATTGTCCCCAGACAATCGATTCCGACAAATCGAGGCACTGGACAGTCCCCTGACCCCGCCCATTTTCCCTGCGTAAACCCCACCCCCATCGACCATGGCAAACCGCGAGCAGGACCGTAAATTTCACGTCAAGCCACGCGGCAATCAGCAGCGTCCCCACGTGCTCTTGATCGTCGAGACCGCCATGTCTTTTGGACGCGGCGTACTCGAGGGCATCAGCCAATACTTGGTGGAAAATCCACCTTGGTCTGTCCAGCTTGATTTACGAGAGTTGCTAGTGACGCCGCCGGCATGGCTCGAGACCTGGGATGGGGACGGGATCATCACGAGATCAACCACTCCCGAGATGGCCGAACTGATCGCAAAAACCGGAATCCCAACCGTAAACCTCACTGATATTTATGGTGAGCAAGAACTTCCCTCGATCTGGAATGATCATGAGGCAATCGGGCAACTCGCAGCCGAACATCTGCTCCAACGTGGATTGAAACAATTTGCGTTCTGCGGATTCACAAACCATCAATGGTCCGATGCNAGATATCGCGGATTTCAAAATCACCTNCGTCCCCACAACGCTAATATCGTGTTTCACAGTTCCGACTGGGCACAAGCCCGACGCACTGGCTGGGAAGTACAACAAGCCAAAATGGTTCAGTGGTTATTGGAACTTCCCAAACCCATCGGGGTGCTGGCATGCAATGACTTTCGGGGACAGCATGTTCTTGAAGCCTGCCGTGTGGCAGAAATCTCGGTCCCTGACCAAGTTGCTGTCATCGGAGTCGATAATGATCAAGTCATTTGTGACTTTTGCCAACCTTCACTGTCAAGCGTCATTCCGGCCGCTGACCGAATCGGCTACGAAGCAGCCCGCATGCTGGATCAGCTAATGCGAAACGAGGAACCGGCCGAACGNCATGTCAAAATCGCCCCACTGGGGATCGCCGCAAGNCAATCNACCGATGTCATGGCGATTGATGATGCAGAAGTGGTCTCAGCCCTGAAAATCATTCGCGAACGGGCCTGCAGTGGTCTTTCAGTCGCTGAAATTTTGGACGAAATCGCCATCGCTCGCAGCTCACTTGAAAGACGATTCAGACAATTCATTGGTCGTTCACCACAAGCTGAAATCCGAAACGTACAAATGAAAAGAGCACAACAGTTGCTTCGCGAAACCAAATTACCTCTGTCACAAATCGCAAGCCTGACCGGATTCAAACACGCCGAGTATTTCAGCGTGGTTTTCAAACGCGAAATCGGACAAACACCTGGCCAATACCGAGCCCGTCTACCGTGATGAAAACAAGCTCTTGAGTCGCAACTGTTTTCCGGTCTGCAATTCNAATGCACCGTTGACTCGCACTTTCNAGTCAAAACAGCACCGGCACACAAATTCAAGTGCCATGCCTGTGAAGCGTGTGGCCGGTGGAGCGGGGGAAATTCATCGTCGCCAAAGTGAAATGATAGCAACTACGTCTTTTGCTGTTCACTTTCTTTTGCTGTTCACTGCAGTGGGCGATGTCTCTATACATGGCCGAACCGCTGGTGTGGGTAATGTCTCGGCCTCTGGATACCGCTGGAATGAAAAAACTTACTCCCTGGCTGGCAGGGTTATTTGTATTAACGCTTCGCCTGACCTGCCGATTTCGCTACAACAATGATCCGCGACAACTACTGAATCGTGACGGCGTCAATCATTTGGTCGCGGGCTATCACGCGGTACAAATTGCAGGTGTTTTGGGAGCCGAACCTGGCGTTGGGACGATGGTCTCGCGATCCAAGGATGGTGAACTGGTCGTCCCTGGTTTGAAATTGATCGGCCACGTGCCATTGCGCGGCAGCAGTGGGACATCGGAGAAGGGTGGTTTAGCGGCTCTGCAGACTTTGGTTGAGTACGTTCGCGGCGGTAAACCGGTAATGCTCACCGTCGATGGTCCACGCGGACCACGCGGCAAGGCCCACAAAGGCATCAGCCTGCTGGCTCGCAAAACGAAAACACCGGTTGTGGGGGTATTAGCCATCCCAACACGCCGATGGATTCTCTCTAAAACTTGGGATCGTTTACAGATTCCAAAGCCATTTTGCACAATCGACTATTACTTCAGCGATTTAATTTATCCCCAGCGTGGCGAGTCGCTCAGCGGTCTGACCCAACGTATCGAGGTTGCTTTGGACGAGCTCGAGAAGAAGCATGATCCAGAGGAAGGATATCGCGAACGCCCCAAGCGTCGCTCTCGACGACAAAGCGTTTCGGAGCAGAAGGCAGCCTGAGTAGCCTTGCAACACTGCAGCTGCCTAGAAATAGTTACGCATACAGTGTTGCGATCAGACATTTGATGGCAGCAACACGGATTTGATGGCAGCAATACGGATTTGATGGCAGCAGTACGGTGATCGCCCGTGACCTGGGCTTCAGCCATCAAGCGTCTTGGCTCGGATCAATGATCCTGAATTGGTTGCCTACCCGGCATCACAAAGGTTCAATCTTTGATATTATCCGCTACATGAACGCCCCAAAACGAAACTCCGCCGATCAAGCAGATTCATCCACCACCATGCTTGAGGCTGCGATTGGGCAGATCAAATTCGCCAGACAATATTGTTTGGAGCTACTGGATCACACACCAAACGAGCTATGGTTTGACATGCCTGCTGGCCTGCCAACACACATTGCGTGGCAGGTGGGGCATCTGACAGTCAGTCAGTATGGGCTCTTGATGTTTCGCATTCGCGGGCGCAGCCCGGACGACTTGGAATTGATTCCAAGTCGTTTTCGCAAGGCCTACAGTCGCAGTTCCAAACCCTCTTCGGATACATCCCGACAGCCATCGGCAATTGAATTGCGTGAACGGATGGGCCTGGTTTATGAACGTTCATTGACGGAATTAGAAAAGGTCACCTCTGAAACTCTGCTTGAACCGGTGGACATGCCATATGCGGCTTATCCCAACAAGTTGGGCGCGATCCTGTTTTGCCCCATCCATGAGCACACTCATATCGGGCAAATTGGATTATTGAGGCGTGCACTCGGTTTGGAACCTATCCGTTAGAGCATCTCGATGGACTGAGTTCCAAAATTTGGGAAGACAGGCATACTCAAGACGTGCGGTTTTCCTGCAGCATGCATCCTCCGGCTAGAAAGCGATTCGCAAGTTGAATTCAAAATCAAAGACCTATTCAATCCAAACCATCAACGAATCGATCTACGATCACCCCAAATACTATGACTTGGTCTTCGGTGCTGATTGTGCTGCTGAAATCAAGTTCATTCTGGGTTGTGGCAGCGAGTACATGCAGCGTCCGCCTAAAAAGTTTTTCGAACCGGCCTGTGGCACAGGTCGTCTGCTGTACTCATTGGCAAAGCGTGGCCATGAAGTAGCGGGCTTGGACCTGAACCCCAAAGCAGTCGATTTCTGCAATGCACGTTTCACGCGTCACGGGATTGATGCCAAGGCCTTTGTTGCTGACATGTCAGACTTTCGTGTTCCTCAACGATATGACATCGCATTCAACACCATCAATAGCTTTCGGCACCTACAAACGGAAAAGGCAGCTCGAGCACACCTCACCTGCATGGGCCAAGCAATTCGTGTGGGAGGCCTTTATCTTTTAGGTGTCCATCTCACACCGACCGAAGTTGCTCCGAGCGAAACCGAGTCCTGGTCAGCCCGCAGAGGACACCTGTCCATCAATACTCACATGTGGACCAAAGAGCGAAAGAAGGGAAGCCGGATTGAGCGATTTGGAATCCAATTCGATGTCCATAATCCGACTCGAAGCTTTCGAATCCTGGATGAACTGGTGCTAAGAAGCTATCGCCCCAAACAGATGGATCGCCTGATCGCCTCGTCGGGCTGCTGGGAAAGCGTTGCCACCTACAACTTTTCTTACGAGTTGGATGACCCCATTGAGGTCGACGCAGCAACCGAAGATGTGGTTTATGTCTTGCAGCGAACACGAGCCTGACCCAAGTGTCCTAGCTCGAAGTGCCCTCTGTCAGCCGATGGCCGACCTGCGACTAACTGCCGCAAACCCGAAAGCGGCGACCGCCGCCAGCAGTCCAGTGCTGACTGAAATGCCAGCAATCTGGCCCCATCGCTGCTTTTCGTCGGAGATTCGCTTGTAGGTAAACGGCACTCCCAGTTCGATTCCATCGCCGACCATCTGCTCATATTCTCTGATCAACTCAGCGGAGGGTCTCTCTGCATAATCAGCCCGAAGATCTGCAATGTGCTCATCGGTAGTCTTCAGGTTCGGGATCAAAACCCAACGAATACCGCAAAAAGCGGCCACCATGAAGCCAGCGATGGCGATCAGACCCAAAGCGACGAATACGACGGAAACCCCGCTCTCACGCTGCTCCTGCGTCGCAGATCTACCCTCATCTGTCTTCTGAGCCAGTGGTAGTTGCCGAAGGACTCCCAACTTTGGAATCGCAACTTCTGTTTGACATTGCGAACATCTAATGTTGTCGCCCGCCTGTGAGGGGGTGACCGAGAGGTGATGCTGACAGTTTGTGCAGGGCAAAAGATGCATAATAGATGAAGATTTGAAGGAGCCCCGACTAGACCGGGCGTTCTCGGTGACTAAAATTTGGAGCAGCAAAAGGCAATACCCGCCACACCAGCCCGAACGCTTCCAAGCGACACGAGGCAATATAATAACGAACTGTTTTGTTCGTCACCGTGACCGAATGACTCGAGTCACAAAACACGTGGTCAACTTTGCCGATTGTGGCCAGGAAGGTAAAGCCGAAAGGTTTGAAACGAACGTTCCGGGGGGAATCTCTCGATACGTCTGCACTCCAGCGGTAGTTCGCGGGAATACGCAAAGACGTTCGAAAACACGGGTGATAACGGCTGCGGGCGATCCGCAGGGGAAAAAACTCGTTCTCGTGATCAGTTCGAATTGATCCTTCGTTTGGGAGGGATGGTATCCAGCAACTTGGGTTGTTTTGAGGCGACGTCAGCTGTCAGACAGACCGTCAATCTCACAACCAATCTGAGGTGCAAGGACGCCCCAATCCTAAAGTTTTTCCATTTGTTGAGGGTGCAGGAACTCCAGGGTCATCGAGTGCTAGAGTTGTGTGGTTCCCACTTCACCGACGTATGACGTCAGTAAAGCGGGAGGTTTTGATTTTCAATTTTCGATTGGGCAAACACCCACCTAACAGGTCACTCGCTTTGAATTTCTGGAAAGCATCCGCGAAAATGGGATTAATGAACGGCACAAGGCGTTCATTCGTAACTACTCTAGTACACAGCACGATCAAAACTCATAACCCTTCCTCCTGACCTGTTCCGCCCGACCATCGCTCACGGACGACAACCTGACTGAGTGACAACTGACTTGGGGCCCACGGCCCGCCAACCACCTATATCCGCTACTGGGAAACACGCGTTTTAGCAAACGAAAACATCGCTGATCATTGACTTCGCCTCCATGCCGATCTTGGTCTCCTGGGAAAGGAACACATCAAGCGGCCATGACTCACAGCAAATACGATCAAAATCAGCAAGCCGCGTGACCCTTAGCTCCATACCCGACAACTACCGCTTCCGCGCGAGGAGTTCCTCCCTTGTTCGATACCCTAATTGATGAATTTGAAGCCGTTGCAGCGCAAAGCACGGAGGCCATGACCAGTGGCTTTCGTAAGTTGCCTATCGACGACAACGAAGACAACAACGTTGCCGTGGCCATTGCAGAGCAGGCCGACGGTCAAGTGCAGCTCGATAGTCCAGATGAGTTGCTTGCTGTTGATGAGAGTGAGTCATGGTCGGATGACCCGGTGCGAATGTACCTGACTCAAATGGGCGAGATTCCTCTGCTGACGCGTCGACAGGAAATTGAACTGGCGAAACGAATCGAGGAGACTCGCCGCCGATTCCGAACAAAGCTCTTGGAAAACCACTTCGTTCTCGTCGAAGCGTACAAGACGCTTAAGAAGGTTTACCGCAGCCAGCTGCCATTCGATCGTACCGTTCAAGTTTCGGTCACAGACCGTCTCGAGAAGGAACAGATCATCGGTCGCCTTCCACACAACCTGCGAACACTGCAAACCTTGCTCAGACGAAACCGACATGACTGGAAGGTCTCTCTCAGCAAAAGTGCTTCACAGCGTCGACGTGCAGAAGCTTGGCGTTCGCTAGCCCGTCGTCGACGTCGTGCCGTTCGTCTGATCGAAGAGTTAGGCCTTCGAACTCAGCGTATTGAGACACGCATTGACCTGCTTGGGAAGTTTTCAGTGCGACTTGGCGAGATCGATTCTGAAATCTCTGCACAGAAACGCACCAAACACGGTCGTGAAATCCGTGAAGAATTGTTGCATGAGCGGCGTCAAATTCTGACCGCCTGTCAGGAAACCCCCACCTCGCTCCGCAACCGCGTGAAGATGCTGAACACGGTTTACGCTGAGTACCAACAGGCTAAGCGTGAACTCAGCGAAGGTAACCTGCGATTGGTCGTGTCGATTGCCAAGAAGTACAGAAACCGGGGACTCTCTTTCCTCGATCTGATTCAGGAAGGCAACGCGGGACTGATGCGTGCGGTCGATAAGTTCGAATATCGTCGCGGTTTCAAGTTTTGCACTTACGCCACTTGGTGGATTCGTCAAGCGATCACACGCGCCGTAGCCGATCAAAGCCGAACCATTCGTATTCCTGTGCACATGGTTGAAACCATGAGCCGCGTTCGAAACGTTGCTCGACAATTGCTTCAGGAACTTGGCCGCGAGCCAACGATTGAAGAGACCGCTCGTCGCGCCGACGTGACTGTCGAAGAAGCTCGCCGCGTGCTGACCATGAGCCGGTTCCCTATCTCGTTGGACCGCCCCGTCGGCAACAGTGAAGACAGCCAGTTTGGAGATCTCCTTCCGGACGGAACTGCCGAGAGCCCGCAGATCGGTGCTACTCAGGAAATGTTGCGAGACCGCATCAGCAATGTGCTGAAGTCACTCTCCTATCGTGAACGGGAAATCATCAAACTGCGATACGGACTCGGCGACGGATACAGTTACACGCTTGAGGAGGTCGGACATATCTTCAAAGTGACTCGAGAGCGAATTCGACAGATTGAAGCCAAAGCTGTTCGCAAGCTGCAGCAACCCAGCCGTAGCCAAGACCTGGTTGGTTTCCTCGACTAATCTTGAACCTTGCTGTGAATCACAGCAATCATCAGTCAACACCCAAAAAGCGGCACGGTAAATCAACGTGTCGCTTTTTTTATTCCACAGTGAACTCCGTTAGATGCCTAACCACCAACTCCTGCTGCAAGAGGGATGGAAACAACATCAGGCGGGTGACCTTGATCAGGCTGAGCAGCTTTATCAACAAGTCATCGACTCCCATCCACGAGATGCCGATGCGTGGGTATTTTTTGGAATCCTGCAGTTTGATCGACGACAATTCGAATCATCAGTGGAGTCCTACCGCAAGGCATTGAAGATACGAGACAGGTATCCAATTGCATGGAACAATCTCGGCAATGCACTTCGCATGCTTGGAAATGTTGATGAGGCAGAGAAGTGCTTCTTGACGTCACTATCGCAGCAACCTGATTATCTATCTGCATTCAAAAATCGAGGAACTCTTTGGACGTGGGCAGGTGAAATTAAAAAAGGATTCAAATGCTATCAGGAAGGCCTAAAACATCATCCAAATGATGCTGAACTGCACCGCAACCTTGGTGTCATTCACCTGCTGATGGGCAACTACGACATGGGTTGGCGAGAGTATCGATGGCGGTGGCAATCCCAAGGAATGTATCGTCCTGCAACACATGCACCCCTATGGAAGGGTGAAACGCTTGAGAACAGAACGATTCTGCTTTACCCGGAACAGGGACTGGGTGACGCAATTCAATTCGTNCGTGTTGCAAACGAACTTAAAAAGCGGGGTGCCACGGTTCANGTGCAGATCAGGTCAACNCTAAAACCTCTCTTTTGCTCAGCTCCTGGTATCGACCTGCTTTTGGATCGCGACGAGGNTCTACCACCCTTTGACTTTCATGCTTCCTTCATCGAAGTCATCGACTATCTCTACCAGACAACAGGAGAAATCGCTTGGGGCAAGGATNTGTTTTCAACGGGCGCNGGATACCTAAGAGTTTCNGATGCATTGATCCACTACTGGNNAAAATGGTTTGATCAACTACCNTCGTCTGCCAACCAGTCTGCTGNAANAAANCCCAAGTCCCTGAAGAGNCGTTTCAGAGTGGGCATCAATTGGCAGGGCAACCCAAACCACCACGCCGATGTTTACCGGAGCATTCCCCTCGAGATATTTGCCCCTTTCACAAACATCGAAGGCATTGAGTTATTCAGTCTGCAGTTTGGTTTCGGCAGCGAACAGTTGACTCAAAGCCACCTAAGTAAATCGATCACGACTTTCCCAAATCACGTCGACACCGACGGCGGCGCCTTCACTGATACTGCAGCGATTCTAAAAAANCTTGACATGGTCGTGACAAGCGACACCTCATTGGCACATCTTGCAGGGGCCGTGGGCACACNGACAAGCCTGTTACTTGGGAAAGTACCGGATTGGCGTTGGCTACAGAGCGGATCAAGTACGCCTTGGTATNCCAGCATGAGCCTGTTCCGGCAAAGAAAAATTGGGACGTGGAGCGAGCCTGTCGCAGAGCTTGAATCCCAGNTGGAAAAAGCAGCTCTCGTGAGCGGAGAGACGCCTTCTTAAAAAGCTGATCAATCGATGAGTTCGGCATCCNGAACTGGATGGCTNAATCTATTCAGTCGCAATGAGACCCACGAGCGACTCACGANCCATCCACACTCAGTCGCACTCTGTTTCGGCCATATCGCGGGCGTGGTAACTGCTGCGAACAAACGGCCCACTGGCGACCTTCCTGAAGCCCATCTGCTTGGCTATCTCACCCAATTCGTCAAACTCCTCCGGCGGCACAAAACGAACTACCGGCAAGTATTTCTCCCCTGGCTGAAGATATTGCCCCAGTGTCAAAAAGTCGACATCGTGTTCACGCAGGTCGGCCAAAGCTTCCAGCAATTCTCCTCGCTCTTCACCCAGCCCCAGCATCAAACCGCTCTTGGTTTTTACTTCCGGGTTGTACGCTTTGACCTGCTTCATCATGGCGAGGGTCCACGAGTAATCACTTTTGGGACCACGAACGCGGCGGTAAAGACGGGGTACAGTTTCCATGTTGTGATTGAAAACATCGGGGCGAGCTTCAACCACGCGTTCCAGCGACGGTTTACAGTGGACGAAGTCAGGCGTCAGGACCTCCGTGGTGGCGCCGGTCTTTTCACGCACAGCGATGACACAGCGATAAAAATGATCGGCACCGCCATCAGGTAAGTCATCTCGGGTGACGCTTGTGATCACGACGTGCTTGAGACCCAAGCGATGTGCTGCCTCTGCNACACGTTCGGGCTCATCCGATTCGGGCAATTCAGGNGGTCGACCACGGTGAACCGCACAAAATCCACAGGGTCGTGTGCAGACGTTCCCCAAAATCATGAAAGTTGCAGTCTGCTGGCTATAGCACTCCATCCGGTTGGGGCATTTTGCGTTATCGCAGACTGTTTCTAACCGCAATTCATCTAACAAACCCTGCGTCATATGGTTTGCGTTCCCGGAGGGTATTGGCCGTTTCAGCCAACGGGGAAGCCTGCCAGAAGCCGAAACCTCTGCGCCTTCAGGAATTTCAGGATCTGCCACTACAGGAAGTCGAAAAGCCATTCAACAAAAAACCAGGGTGAAAAGGACGAACCAAAGCTCAAGTCGCNACCTATTGTAGTGGGAAGTTCAGTCCCGACCATGGCTGGACACCAGCAACGCCCGCCAAGCAACACCGCCTGCGAATACTCCGCAGCCTCAGGGCGATTAGCGAGAAAAGAGCGGTAGCGACCGAAAAAATCAGCGTACATCGACGATAAAGGCTGAAAATCTGCGTTTGGAATCGGAGTCTGACTACGTTGAATGGTCTTCGCCGCCTACAATTCTCAGCGTTATGGGAAAGAAGAAAAGCAAATCGAAAGCTTCCGGTGGGAAGAAGAAGGCGGGTGCCAAGAAAACCGAGCCAACGGTAACGATGGTTGCCGAGAACCGGAAAGCCCGCCACCGCTACGAAATACTCGATTCAGTCGAGTGCGGCATGATGATGATGGGCAGCGAAGTCAAATCGATGCGTGACAACAAGCTTTCGCTCGACGAGGCCTACATCCGCGTCAAGGGACAGGAATTGTGGTTGATCGGCGCTGACATCGCACATTACAGGAACGCGGGCATGTGGAATCATGATCCCAGACGACCGCGTAAGCTTCTGGTTCATGCACGGGAATTCGAGAAATTTGCCGGGCGGGCTCATGAGCGGAGCCTGACGCTGGTTCCACTACGTGTCTATTTCAACGAACGTGGGATTGCAAAGTGCGTGATGGGGCTGGTCAAAGGAAAGAAATTGCACGACAAAC
>PAUV01000005.1 GCA_002712845.1 Rhodopirellula sp.
CGACATCACCACTGACAACGGTTGTGACGAGGCCACCACCGATATCGACTCGTTTAACGATCTGTACGTTTGCGGCTTTTGCCATCGCGTCAGTAGCTTCGACGAGTGCAAGTAGGCCCTTGGTTTCAATTAAACCGATAGCATCATTCATTGGGTATTCTTTTTTGCGATAGGGAGTTGTTTGGGAGTTAAACGCGAGCTTACTTTTTAGCTACGGGTAATTTCAGGATTTTGGGAAGATCATCGTGCGGGCGAGGAATCACCTGAACGCTGACAACTTCGCCAACTCGACCAGCTGCTGCGGCACCTGCATCGGTTGCAGCTTTGACGGCTGCGACATCGCCAGTGACAAACGCACTGGCTAAGCCAGCGCCAACTTTGTCCCAGCCGATGAACTTGACGTTCGCTGCTTTCATCATCGCGTCGGATGCTTCAACCAGGGATACAAACCCTTTGGTTTCGATCATCCCGAGCGCTTCACTAATTTTTGCCATCTCAGAAACTGCCTTGGGTAAGGAAGGGGTTGGACCAGACGCAAAGTCTGGTAAGTGGAATAAATCAATCGGACGACGGGTCCGATTGGTGGTTTACTTCTCGCAACTGCAGTCGCCTTTTCTCAAAAGCACTTCTGTTGCAGCATCCAAATGGCAGGCATTGCCCTCATCGGTATCGATGTGGACCTCCAGTTTGGCTGCTTTGTCAGCACGCACGAGCACGTCGTCAAAGACAACGCTGCAGTCAGAACTGCTGATTTTCAATTGCATCATGTCACCATTGCTGATACCGTAATGCTCAGCGTCTGCATGATTCATGTGCACGTGTCGAGCGGCTCGGATCACACCGCGTTCCAGTTGGACGCTGCCAGCGGGACCCACAAGAACGCATCCCGGAGTGCCGTCAATTTTTCCGCTGTGCCTCACCGGGGCATCAATGCCCAGTGAAATTGAATCGGTCAAAGCCAGTTCAACCTGACTGTCTGCACGGGTGGGGCCCAACACTCGCACACTGGGTAGCATGCGACGACGCGGGCCGACCACCATGACGGTTTGCTTCGCAGCATAAAATCCGTC
The DNA here is from genome assembly GCA_002712845.1 of Rhodopirellula sp. Next base: position 1,071 of record PAUV01000005.1, read on the forward strand.
CTGGTAAAGATTTTTCTCTGGCTCCAGCACACTGCCCCGGCCAAATAGAATCTCAACGTGTTCGTCGGTCAGATGACAATGTCGAGCTGAAATGCTGACTCGTAAATTTGGTTTGCCACCAACCCAGCCGGGTGGATCATTTGGAGATCCCGATGGTGTTGCACCCTGAGGGCTGCCGCCGTTAGCGCGAATGGCGTTGCGAACGAGTTGTTCAATTGTTGAGCGGTCAATGGTCGCGTGGTTCATCTTCGATTTTTCGATGCGTATGTGGGGGAATTGCTCGGATGTGCCTGCAGTGCTTTAATCGGATTGACTATTCCAGTCGGGCGCGGTCGGTAAAATCTGTGCAGCTTTACCTTCCCCAGAAGGTGCAGCTAACACTACTTCCGTACCAGCCAGTGCGAGGTGTTCTTTCCATTTGGAATCAAGGTTGGAATCTGTCACTACGGCGTGTACTTCATGTAATCCGCATAATCGGCTGAGGCTCACCTTGCCGAACTTGCTACTGTCCGCGACCACAATGGCGCGGTCCGCCGATGACAACATGGCTTTCTCGCTTTCAACCAACATCATGTTGCTGTTGAAGTAGCCGCGGTCGGTGATGCCCGCGACAGAAAGAAAAGCTTTACCCACATTGATGCTATGCAGCATCGAATCAGCCATCGGGCCAATCGCTACTGCCGTCCGACCGCGAACGCAGCCGCCAATCATCACCAGATCAATCGATTCACTGCTCGATAGTAAATGAGCCACGGGCAGACTGTTGGTCACAACCTGAAGCGGACGCCCGACCAGGTGACGAGCCAGTTCGTAGGTGGTGCTGCCACCATCCAACAGAATCGTGTCGTGATCTTCGACCAAGGCCGCCGCCATCTGCCCTATCGCTGCTTTGGCTGACCAATCGGTGTCGCGACGTGTTTCGAAAACTCGCAGCGTGTCCGATCCACCCGTCCAAAAAACACCACCATGCGTTCGGCGGGCTGTCCCTGAGCTCTCGAGGTAGTCAAGGTCACGTCGGATCGTCGATTCGCTGACTTGCAGCGTGTCCGCGAGCTCTCCCAGCGAAGCAAAGCCTCGAGATTGGATGAGGTCAAGCAACTTCGTTCGCCTCGTTTCGCTTGTTGCTCCAGCCAATCTAAATTACCTGATGTGGATAAAATGCTATCAATGATAGTTTTCTACCATTCTTGATAGAAATCAATCACTTCGGAGGCGATTTGGCGGTTTTCTTGCAAGAAAAACCGGTTTATGGCAGTTTTCGTGACTTTTGCACCCTCTGGCGGCTGCTTGTCGGCGGTTGGGCGGTTCAATTAGTTTCTCGGTTCTTCCTTTCATCCCTTCATCAAGCTCCGAATCCCTTCTCGCAGACCGAGCAGGATTTCCGATGGCCGAGAACAAACTGTCAGGCTTGGGATACGCCGGAATCTCAGGGGTAAAGCGGCAGTGCAGCCCTACCTTCGTCGGGCCTCTTCGGTTTGAGCGGGATGGTTTGAGCGTTTACCGGTTGTGGGGTGTAAAACCAAGAGGCCCTGTTCAAGAGCCTTGCCGAACTGGAGTAGACTGTCCGTCTCATGGTCAGGTGACTTCAAGAAGCGAGTGAAAAATGACAGATTTGACAGGCAAGCGAGCAATCGTTTCAGGGGCGTCCCGTGGTATCGGGCGCGGAGTTGCCATCGAATTAGCGAGGGCAGGAGCCGAGGTTGTTGTCAACTTTCGAAGTCACCCTGATGAAGCAGATCAGGTTGTCCAACAATGCCGCCAGCTTTCGGGGTGCGACGCCCACGCGATCCGAGCGGATTTTGGAGACCAGCAGGCTGTTGAGGGTTTAGTTGACGAGGCTGTCGAACGCATGGGCGGGGTTGATATTGTCGTCAGTAACGCCGTGTATAGCGATCGTCATTTGTTCTTGGATTCCGACCTTGATGAATTCAAGAAAACCATTGATGTGAGTATGTGGGGTGCGTTCTATTTTGTTCGTGCGGCAGGACAGAAAATGGTTGCGGCGGGTAGCGGCGGCGCGATGGTTGTGATCAGTAGTCCTCACGCACACATGGCGATTCCAGGCGCGATGGCGTACAACATGGCCAAGGCTGCCAATGACCAAATGGCACGGACTGCCGCGTGCGAGTTGGCCGGTGATCGAATCCGGGTCAATATCATACATCCGGGATGGACTGACACGCCCGGTGAACGCAAGTTCTTTTCGGAAGAGACACTTGCAGCTGAGGGTGCCAAGTTGCCATGGGGGCGGCTTGGAAAGCCGGAAGAAATCGGACGCGGTGCAGTATTTTTGTGCGACCCTGGCAATGAGTACGTAACGGGAAGCACGCTAACGATTGATGGTGGCATCCAATTGCCATGGCGAGAGATGTACCGCATCAACGAGGATCCGAACCAGTGATTCACGTTTGAGTGAACTGATTGGTGGCGAGCCATTTATCAGTGGACATTTTGCCAAGATGCGATCTACGTTGCTTTCGGCGTCAGGCACTTTGTTGATCCTCGGATGTCATGGTCCAAGTTAAGTGTCGTCAGCCAGAGCAGCAGTTTGTGTGAGTGATGTCACCTGAGTCTTTCTCAGACCAGGCCTGTCAGCGGGCCGTCACCGCAGTAGTCAGGATTGCCAAAAGTTTTCTCTGCATGACCCATTGCCTCGGTGATGCTCAGCAGTAGTCGATTGTGAGGTTGGTTACCAAAGTTCAGTGAGCGTCCGGTCTTGAATCCAAGGCCTCCGCCGACCATCACGAACGGGATGCTGTTGCGAGTGTGTGAGTTGCCTTTTCCAAGTTCATTGGTCCAGATGATGGTCGTGTGATCAAGCATGCTGCCATCACCGCCGGGTTCGGGCGTTTCTTTCAACCTCTTGGCCATGTAGGCGACCTGTTCGCTGTACCAGGTGTTGATCTTGATCAGTTGTTCGTAAGCGTCTTCGTTGCTGTCGGGTTCGTGTGAAATCGTGTGGTGCCCCTCATTGATGTCCAGCCAGCGCATTCGCGGATTGCCGACACTGTTAGTGATCTGCATGGTTGCAACGCGTGTGAAATCGGACATCAGGCTATTCACCATCAGGTCGGTCTGCATGCGGCTGATCAATGGCATGTTGTCATTTTGCTCCTGCACATTTGGTGGCAGTTTGGGGACGGCATGATCAGGGGACGCGGGTGTGTTGTCGGAAGTTCGTTGTTCTGTCGTTCTTTGGAGTTCAGACTTCAGTTCCAGTTCCACTGAACGAACGAGTTCCGCGTGCTGTTGGAGGATTTGCCGGTCTTCACTGCTGACCATTTTTTCAATTTTCTTGAAGTCTTCGCTGAGATCATCCAAGACACTCGAGAGCATGACACGGTTTTGGACATTGCCATAGAGTTTGTTAAACATCTGGTAAGGGTCGCTGATTGGCGCGACGGGTTGATTGGGGCCGGCGTATGACCAGCGGGTCCACGTGTCTGCCCGGTCTGGCACCATCACGCCGAATTCCAGCGAGCCGAATCGTGTGCGTGTCGTGGAGTCGGCTTGGAGCTTGTTCTTGAGGTGTTGGTCGATTGAAATTCCCATCGACCATCCTGCGGGCGTATCTGATCCGCCTTGGACATCGCCGGGGAAAAGTTCGACACCGGTAAGTAGGCATCCGATGCCTCGCATGTGCCCGTCACCATCGCCCTTGATTCGATTGTCAATGCCTCGCAGGGTCAGTAGTTGGTCTCTGTAAGGGGCCAGAGGTTCCAGGATTCTTTTGAGTTCAAATTTCTCACCTTCTTCATCGGGCCAGAAGTGTTTCGGGATCACGCCGTTCGGGCTGAAGACAAAGATCAGCCGTTTTTTCTTCTGTCCAGACGCTTCCCACCCCAAGCTGGGAAGTGCAAGCACGAGGTTGGCTGCTGCTCCGCTGATGCCAAGATTTCGAATGAAGTCACGTCGAGTGTTTCTGTGTCTCATTTTCTTGTTACCTGTTTGTCGATTTTCCGACCGGTGTGTTGAAAGCTTTGATCTGCTATCCAGTCTTGTTGTGCGAATGGACTACGGTTGAGTGGTTGCGGCAGTGGGTTGGCGACTCGCGGTCACCGCGATGGTGATCAGCAGTTCGCGGATGTTGTATCCGCTGTCTCGAAAGGAGTGGGTGATTTTGTCAGCAGTTTCGCTGCCGTAGGCTGAAATTGGTTGTTTCACGAAGTGCTCGAAAGCCGCTTCAACAAATGCTTGGTGGCAATCTTCGCTTTGGGCCAAGTAGTCAGCGAGTTCTCGTGCACCGTTGAACTCAACCCGTTTTCCGTTTCGGTCAGTGTAGCTACCCGCGGCATTGATTTGTTTTGCTTTTTCCTTGTGTCTGAATCTGCCTGTCGCGTCAAAATGCTCAAAGGCAAATCCGAGTGAGTTGATTTGTTCGTGGCAGGCTTGGCAGTTGATTTCACCGGTTTGTAATTGAACTCGTTCTCGCGTGGTCAAGTCAGGGTGCAACTCGGCACTCAGGGGCGTGAAGGAATCGTCAGGTGGGCGTAGTACACGGCCAAGTGTTCGTCGAGTCAGGAAAACACCGCGGTGAATCGGCGATGTGGTTCGGTGGTATGCGAGATTGCTCATGATCAACGGGTGGGATAGTACACCCGCATGAATTTCTCGATCTCGAATGCTTCGAGTCAGTACTGGTTCGATTTGAGCGACATCATGCTCGATGTCTTGGTCTTTCTTCGTGTCTTCAGAGTCTTCCGGTTGGCTCTTGGCCATGTCGGATCGCCAAGCAGATCCATAGTAATTTTCGAGTCGTTTGGTTGTGTAACGCCAGTCTGCTTGCAGCAATTGTCTGAAATCGCTTGTTTCGCTCTCGATAAAATCCAGTAAAAAACGATTCATCGATTTTTTCAGATCCTGAATCGTGTGGGGATCGAAGCCGGGGAATTGTTCGGTGTCCTTGGTTATCTCGTCTGTGTTTTCTAGTCCCAGCCATTCATTGAGGAACGTCAGTGTCTTGGCGTGGGTGCGGTAGTCGTCGACCATTCGCCTTGCTGCGTTTGTCAGTTGTGCGTCGTTTTGTAGTTTGTCGTTGGCTGCAGAATTGACAAGCCATGGGGCCGACGGCAGAGAGTCGTGCATCACCAATGCCAAGCGGTTTGCAGTTCGTTGGCTGCGGTTGTGTTTCGTGTTCAGGGTGGGGTAAAGGAATCTCGGAGATTTAAGTGCCAGTAGCATGGCTCTTCGGATCGCCTCTCCATCGTCCTCCGAAAGTGCAACTTGCTGGTCGATGTAGAGATTGTGGGCTGCATCGTCCAGTTTTCCTCGGAAAGCCACGGTGACGATTTCTGCGAGGAACCGTTTCAGGATGCTGCGGTTTTCGTCAGTCTCATTGCGATAGCGGTGTCGATATTTGGGATAGAGTTCCTTGATCGCGACCTCAGCGAATTCGATCGCTGTCGCTGTTGTTGATTCGTCCCACTGACGGCTGACTGATGTGCCTCGATCGTAGCCATAGCTGCGATCGTCCGGAGGTAGCTTCGCCTGAAGTGCGAAAGTGTCTGCGAGTTGTTCGGGGATCAGGTTTTGCTGCGGAATCACTTCCTCAATGCCGCCTGGCGGAATCCACGAAAGCGAGACGCGGGCGGGTGGCTGTTTTGTCTTGCGTTTTCTTTGTAAAAAGCTGATTTCAAAGGGGTAAGCTCGGCCGGCTGTAAGGAAAATATCACGCCGGAATTCATCTCTTCCCTCTGACTGGACGTGATTGTTGATCAGCTCTCGGTTGCGGCTTCCGAATTCCATCATGCATGAGCANCTGCTTCGCAGCACAATCTGATAGCGTCCTGTTTTGTCGACCTTCAAAGACCCTTTCCANTGAATCAGGTAGCTTTTCGGGTCGATGCCANCGCCNGGGGATTCCGTCCCGAACTCAAAGTCGATCACATTGTCGACGCGGTCGATCTGCAATTCTTCCGACTTGCGAGAGGTTCCGTTGTAGTAAGTCGCTTTCGCTCCTCGCTGATCAGAGATTGCTGGCGGTTTGGTAAAGTGTCCGTACAGGTCGGCAATGCTCTGTCGGAGTTGTTCTCCGGTAAGTCTCGACATCGCGATTCGGGGGGGGCGGTTCCTGACCCTCGCCGCTTCGCTGTAGAAGGTAGTGTGGATGTAGGTCGCTACTGCGGCGGCATCTTCTCCGGTGCAGGTATCAGGATCTTCCTCGGGCATGGTTCGGCTGATCAGCTNGGTCAGGCTGCCCACGCTCAGGTCGCCGNCCANNGCATGTCTCGTATTGATCNTCGNTNCCCTGTCCGGATTTTCCATGNCAGNTTTGGCAGGTTTGTTTGTAAATTTGCGANCCGCGTTCAACTAGCTTTCTGTAATCAGTTGTGCCCGGCTCCAGTGCATTGGCATCCTTTGCCTGCCCCGTTGTGTCGGAGACTGCTGCTTCGGGGCGGGCTGCTGCNAGGACGGTCGGCTCCATTAACCACGCCATGAAGCAGATTTGCGTCAGGATGATGACCCAATTGGGCTGTGATAAATGACTGCAAAAGCGTTGACCGGAAGCACATCGATCCGTTTTGGCGTCTTTGCCTCGGGNAAGCATGCGATGCATTTGTTGAGGTTTTGATGGTTTCAACAGATTGGCTTTGGCTGGGCGAGGAAGCTCGAAGGCAGCAGATTCGGGAAAATGCTCGCNTCGNTCGCNTAAAGGGGCGGGAAACCTCATTGTACCCCACTGGGGTAATTAGGCGAGCGAGACTCCGCTGTTGGCCAAGCCAACTTCTCGTTTGGACGCTGCTTTGGGCTTGCGTAGGAGCTTTGTTCCGCCATACTTGTCCGCTTCGCTTGATCTGACTTGTATTTTCAGGGCAGTTCTCGCTGAAGAATTGTATTCGCAGAGCTTTTTGATCGATCGATAGGTAAGTACAGATGGCCGAAGTTTTAGATGTAGAAAAACGCGAGCAAGTAGGCTCGTCGGCTACGGAACGGTTGCGTCGCAGCGGGCGTGTTCCAGCAGTATTATACGGCCATGGTGAGGATAATGAGCACTTGTCGGTGCCAGTCGCACAGGTCAAGACGTTGTTGCGTCACCACAGCAAGACNGTTGAGCTTGCCGGTGACGTCAAAGAAACAGCCTTGGTAAGTCANGTTCAGTGGGATCCGTTGGGAATCGAGGTCCTCCACCTCGACCTGATTCGCGTGAACCTGAAAGAGTTGGTTCAGGTGACTGTTGCCGTGCATCGGCATGGTGATGCTGCAGGTCTCCGNCAGGGTGGCTTGTTGATCGACAATGCCCACGAAGTCGAGATCGAGTGTTCAGCAGGTCTGATTCCCGAGAATCTCAGCTTGAACGTGACAGATCTTGAGCTGGGCGGACACAAAACCGCGGGTGATCTGGAGCTGCCTGAAGGCATTTCGCTGATCACGCCGGCTGAGACCGTGCTTACCCACATTGAGCAGCCCAAAGGTGCCTCAGACGAAACAGCTGATGCACTTGCCGAACCGGAGGTAATCTCCAAGGGCGGCGATAAGTCGGAGGATNAAGGCTGATCGAGAAAGTCATCAATGCCCGCAGCACGAACTGGCTGATGTAAGCATGAAACTGATCGTTGGGCTTGGAAATCCAGGCAGGAAATACGAGCAGACCCGACATAATGTTGGATTCATGGTTGCGGCAAAAGTCGCTTCGCTGGCAGTTGCTGATCCTTCNAAGGTCCGCTTTGAAGGCGAATTTGCGGAAGGAGTTACCCCGAGACGATCAGGGAGCGGGGTAACACAGGAAAAGTTGGCGATTTTGTGCCCGCAGACGTACATGAACGCCAGTGGAAAAAGCGTGCGTAAAGCATGTGATTTCTATAAGTTGGAGCCCAGCGAGGTGCTTGTCATCTGTGATGACGTGGACTTGGCTGCGGGGAGATTGCGAGTCCGAGGATCGGGTTCGGCGGGAGGTCAAAAGGGACTAGCCGATATTATCCGTCATCTTGGCACTGACCAAGTGTCGAGATTGAGGTTGGGGATCGGCAGACCACCTCACGGATGGGAAACGGCGGATTACGTCCTCGGNAAATTCGANAAGCAGGAAATCGAGACATTTGAACATGCCACAACGGACGCAGCATACGCTGCGTTAGATTGGGCCTCCGGCGGCATCGCGTTTGCGATGAACCGGCATAATGCAGATCCTGCAGCGAAGCAGAAAAAGAAACAAAATAAGAAGCAGAAGACAATTTCGCCCAACCAGACGCCTTCGGGNCCCATTCAGGGNATGCGTGGCGACGAGTAGGCAAATCGGACAAGANAATGAGGTCGTATCAAGGATTGTGCGACTTCTGGAAATTATTAACGGAAAACAACTCCCCGTTGTTATCGACATTCGATAACCTCTGGGATTGCATGGCGACCAACAAAGTAAGAATTGAGAGATCGATCCATCGTGGCAAAGAACACCTACGAAACCCTGTTGATTCTGGACAGCAATCACTACGCTCGNGACCCCGGTGGGGTCAGCAAGCAAGTGAATGACATTCTCACCGAAGCCGGTGGTGAAGTTCACGTGAATCGATTGTGGATGGAGCAAAAGCTTGCTTATCCGATCGATAAGCACCAGAAAGGTACCTACTGGCTGGCTTACTACGAGATCGAAGGGGTGAAAATTCCCGCGATTGACCGAGCTTTGCACCTCGCAGAGCCTGTCATTCGGCATCTCACCGTTAAGCTTGAGCCACGTTTGGTTGAGCCCATTCTGGCGAATGCCCGGGGTGAGTCGATCAAAATGTCCACGCCTACGGATTCGAACCCCGAAGAGGCTGAAGGCGGATCAGAGACTGGTGCTGAGACTGCTGCTGAGGTTGCAGCAGACGCGTAGGCGAGTGGTGCGGTGCTCCCTTAAGNGGGGGTGAACGCTTGGCTTTGATGTCTACGGCGAAATCAACGACCTGAAAACGGGAAGTACTATGGCCAGCTACAATCGTGTCATTCTGGTTGGAAATTTGACACGCGACATCGAATTGAAGTACACACCAGGTGGNACGGCAGTCACCGATATCGGGATGGCCGTCAACGACCGTCGCAAATCAGCGACGGGTGAATGGGTCGATGAGACGACCTTTGTAGATGTAACCCTCTGGGGTCGCACTGCNGAGGTCGCNAGTGAGTATCTCAGCAAAGGNTCGCCGATCCTTGTTGAGGGACGATTGAANTTAGATACTTGGGAAAATGAAGGTCAGAAACGAAGCAANTTGCGGGTCGTTTGCGACCGGATGCAAATGCTTGGTGGCGGCTCTCCCGGCGGCGGAGGAGGAGGCGGAAGCAGGCCTCAACAGCAGGTCAGTGACCCACCGGCGAGCGTCGAGAGTGATAGTCCGGGGCAGCGAGATGCCCAGCCCACTGGAGGTGGGGCAGGCTACGAAGATCCTGATATCCCGTTCTAATCAACAAAACTTTTTTACTGAACAAACACTTTTTAACGAATCCACTGTAGAGTTCTGCGATGACAGGGACAAACACACGACGNAAGTCGAATCAGANGTTCAAGCGACTTCCCAAGGGCGAAAACGGCGGAATNCAGCTTTTGCTGATTCACAACGTAGAGCATCTTGGCAANCAAGGCGATTTGGTTGAGGTGAGAGCTGGTTATGCTCTGAATTACCTTCTGCCACAAGGCTTGGCGACTGTTGCTACTGAGCATCACCGTCGAATGGTTGAGAAGCATCGTGAGAAGCTACGAGCCATCGAGCTTGAGAAANTGAGCGAGTACCGGGTTTTGGCCGACGAATTGGGCAAGNAGTCGATNACGATCGAAGCGAATGCCAACGANGAAGGTCACCTCTACGGTAGTGTGGGTCCACAAGAGATCGTTGATGGTCTGAAGTCGGCGGGCTTCTCGCTCGCTCAGGACCAGATCCGACTCGAGGGTCCTTTGAAAGAACTGGGGCTTTACACGGTCAAGGTGCATTTGCATAGCGAAGTTGATGCAAGCTTGAAAGTTTGGGTCGTGCCGACTGTTGCCGCCGATGATGCCGCTACCGGCGAAGCTGGAAGCTGACAGAGATTCACAAGCCCGTCGGTTTTCATAGCGGTTTTGTATGGACTCGGGGGTTTTGCATTGACTCCTCAGTCTCAACCGCCAAGATAAGCAAACGTGTGAGGCTTGTCCTCACGCGCACGTCGCGTTGAAGCCGACTGCCCCTGGCTTCAAATATGCGACTGACAGGGGCCTCATTGCCCCTGAGGTCCCTGTCACCTTTTTTTGTTGAGATGCTGCCAAACCTCCGGAATTCTCGTCCGGGGTATCCGTTTGAGATTCCAGCCCGGAGTATCTGTCCGGAGTATCTGTCCGGAGTATCTGTCCGGAGTTCCGCTTTCGGCGGTTCGCTCGCTGACTTCCGCGTTGTCGCGTTTGGTAGCTTGCTTTGAACTTCCTCGGTGCAGTTCTGTCTGCGGGCGTCTTTGTCGAATTGTTTTGCCGCGGCACGTGTTGCCTTTGCGTGGTTGTCGCTGATGCGATTTGCGGGTACCGGGTCGTCTTTTCGGATGACTGCGTTGTCCTGGGCAATCACTGCCCCGCCGCCGGGTCCGATGCAGACGCTGTCCGGTCCGATGCAGGCGGTGCCGGGCCAGCCAAAGGCACGTGGGCTGAGTGCTCGCTCAGGAATAAGTTTGCGGATCGCACGAAAACGGGCTGGAACCGCTGGTGCAGTTCGGTACACTTCTCTGACACGTTTGGAATGCGAGTTCGGGGGCTGTGGCGGAACTGGCAGACGCGCTGGATTTAGGATCCAGTTCCTTCGGGAGTGCAGGTTCAATTCCTGTCAGCCCCACTCGATTCCGAACTTTCTGACTTGATGCCCTGGCGAGCAATGTGAAACGTTGCAGCCAAAAGCGTGGTTTAGTGGGGGCATCGCCCCCATCACAATGCGTGGGGACGGTACGAGACGCTCTGGGACGTAAACTCGAGGCATCAAGTCATTGACCAAACGCGGGTCTCCAAATACATTTAGGCGCTAATTGACGTGTTTTTGGGCCGTTGACGTGACGCTTAGTCACATCCTTTGCTTTTCGTCGTACAGATAACGTTTGCACTCTCTCCTAGTTACAGTGCGATCGCGACGCCTAGCCCGAATCTCCGCTTGGTGAACACCTTTGATGTGAAGATCGAAAGATCCCTCGCTCAGAGTTCGCTCGCTTCTCGGAGTTTGGAAGCCCATCGCACATGATCGGTCCAAAACGAAACGTAACCCACAGTTCCAGGCTTCTTCAGAGAGCAACCATGGCCACACAAAAGATGGTTTATTACTTCGGCAAGAAAAAAACCGAAGGCAAAGGCAAAAGCAAAATTCTCCTTGGTGGTAAAGGCACCAATCTGGCGGAAATGACTTCCATCGGGTTGCCCGTTCCTCCAGGTTTCACCATCACAACAGAGGTTTGCGACGCCTTTTACCAGGCAGGTGAGAAATTGCCAGCTGGTCTAATGGATCAGGTTAACAAAGCGGTAGGTTTGCTTGAGAAGGAGTTGGGCAAGAAATTTGGTGATGACGCTAACCCGCTGTTGGTAAGTGTTCGAAGCGGTGCTGCTGTCAGTATGCCCGGTATGATGAACACGATCCTGAACCTGGGCTTGAATGACAAGGCAACTCAAGGTTTGGCCAAGGCGACTAAGAACGAGCGTTTTGCTTACGACGCTTATCGTCGTTTGATCAACATGTTTGGCGATGTTGTGATGGGAATGGACCATCATGTTTTCGAGGCGGCTTTCAGCAAGGTCAAGAAAAAATACAAGGTTACTGACGACACAGAGGTTCCCGCTGAAGGCCTCAAGCAGCTTTGCGATGATTACAAAGCTGTTTACAAAAAGCACACAGGACAGGCTTTCCCGCAAAGTCCTTTGAAGCAGTTGGAATTGTCGATCATGGCCGTTTTCGGGTCATGGAACACAGCGCGTGCTGTCAGGTATCGCGAGATCGAAGGCATCCGGGGATTGCTCGGAACAGCCGTCAATGTTCAGTCGATGGTTTATGGAAATATGGGAGACGACTCAGGCACGGGAGTCGCTTTCACTCGCAATCCCAATACGGGCGAGAACAAGTTCTTTGGCGAGTTCCTGATCAATGCTCAGGGCGAAGATGTGGTGGCCGGTATTCGGACTCCACAGCCCGTAGCTGAAATGACGAAGTGGAATCGCGGAGTCTANAANGAGTTGCTCGCGATCAAGAAAGTTCTNGAAGATCACTACTGTGAAATGCAGGACATCGAATTTACGATTGAGCGTGGGACGTTGTTCATGCTGCAGACACGAACTGGAAAACGAACCGGTGTCGCTGCGGTCAAAATCGCCTGTGATATGGTCAAAGAAGGATTGGTTGATAAGAAAGAAGCCGTTCTTCGCGTTCCACCTAATGACCTGACTCAATTGTTGCTTCCAAGCTTCAAGCCAACGGCTCGAAATGCGGCGGACGTTTTAACACGCGGTCTGCCGGCTTCCCCAGGAGCTTCGGTTGGTCGGCTTGCTTTCAGTGCTGAAGAAGCACGAGAACGCGCTGAGGCCGGTGAATCGGTCATTCTTGTCCGAAAAGAAACCAGCCCGGAAGATGTCGACGGAATGAATGCTGCCTCCGGGATTCTGACCAGCACCGGTGGTATGACCAGNCATGCTGCTGTCGTGGCACGAGGCTGGGGTAAATGCTGTGTNGCCGGTGCAGGTGACATCGAAATCAACGAAAAANGCAGGAAAATCAAGGTTGATGGCCGGACTTTTGGCATCAAAGACCTGATCAGCCTTGATGGTACCACCGGTGAGGTGATGGCGGGTGAAGTGGAAACACAGGAACCCAAGCTGTCGGGCGACTTCGCCAAGTTGATGAAGTGGGCCGATGAGTACCGGACACTTGATGTACGAACCAATGCGGACTCGCCTGCCGATAGCAAGCGAGCTCGTGAGTTCGGTGCGAAAGGAATTGGCTTGTGCCGAACAGAGCATATGTTNTTCGAGTCAGATCGAATCATTCACATGCGATCTATGATCCTTGCCGAAACCGAAAAAGATCGGCGTAATGCGTTGAAGAAGCTTCTTCCTTTCCAGCGGAAAGATTTCGAAGGTATTTTCAAGGCAATGAATGGTCTGCCTGTTACTGTTCGTTTGCTTGACCCACCTCTGCATGAGTTCCTGCCGCACGAACCTGCAGCACAGAAGGCAATGGCGAAAGAATTGGGCGTCAAGCCTTCCGAAATCGTCAAGCGAGCCGAAGCGTTGCATGAAGCCAATCCGATGCTCGGTCATCGNGGTTGCCGATTGAGCGTTACNTATCCAGAAATTTTGGAAATGCAGGTTAGGGCGATCGTTGAAGCCGCNATCAACTGTGCCAAGAAAAATATCAAGGCTCATCCTGAAGTCATGATTCCATTGGTCGGTACTGCGGCAGAACTGAAACTGCTGCGAACGAGAGTGGAAGAAACGATCGCTGCGACCAAGACTGCCAAGAAGTTCACCGGCAANCTTGATATCACGATCGGAACNATGATCGAGATTCCTCGTGCTGCNTTGACTGCTGATGAAGTAGCTGAATCTGCTGACTTCTTTAGTTTCGGTACCAATGACCTGACGCAGATGACGTTCGGTTACAGCCGTGACGACATCAACACGTTCTTGCCAGACTATCTGTCACAGGACATCCTGCCTGTTGACCCGTTCCAGTCACTCGATCAAACGGGTGTCGGACAGCTCGTCGACATGGGAGTCAAGAAAGGTCGCAGTTCAAAGAAAGACCTGAAGGTCGGCATCTGTGGCGAACACGGTGGCGATCCCGAGTCCATCGATTTCTGCCATCGCGTCGGGTTGAACTATGTCAGTTGCAGCCCGTTCCGTGTTCCAGTCGCTCGCTTGGCTGCTGCACAGGCTGCGTTGAGAAACGGCTGATCTTGATCACTGTGTATCGTTCATCGGATGCGTCCGGTGGACGTCCGGTTTGCGCGGTGTGAATTTGATTCGTCGCCGTGCATGAGTACTTGAATGTCTTGGAACATCAAAGCCCCAGCCAGTNTGGATGGGGCTTTTCCAAATCCTGAATGAGAGCCATCAATGAGCGACTTGCACGCCCGATACAACGATGTTGAAAAACAGATCGATGCAGAGAACTTTGAGGAAGCGATTGCTGGCTTGACGGCTATCGTTGAAGAGGAACCTGGCTTTGTGCTTGCTCATTTGGCGTTGGCTCGCGTCTACACCAAAACCGGGCAACACGATCTTGCGATTCAGCATGCTGAGAAAGCTTGTGAACTCGAACCNACCGATTCCTTCAACTTCACNGCCCTNAGCGTCACCTACCAGCGNGCTTGGGCCGGAACTGAAGATCAGCAATACATCGCCAAGGCTGAAGAAGCCATGGCCAAGGCCCACGCGATGGGATGAGCTGTGGGGATGAGCTGTGGGGATGAGTGGAGGGCGAGAGTCTTCTGCGTTAGCTAGCAAAACACCGCTTTTTTTGCTCGCAGGGTTTNAAGTTGCGATAACTGCTTCAAAACGCCGCAGTTATGCACCCGGATCCCTGTGGGTTGAACGAGGAGAGCTGAATTTTACAGCTCTGTTACACAGGGTTGCTGTATTGGTGACAGAGGAAACGCCTCGTTNCGATACACTTCCNCTCACGCCGAGCGACTAAGGAACGTCGCANGGTGNTTTTTTTCCAGGAGTACCGTATGTCAACTGTCGTTGCACCCACCCAAGATAATGCCCGAGCACCTCGACCCTCCGAGTCTGCTGGCGAACCGAAAAAGAAAAAAGACGTGGGGCCGACCACTGAGGAGCGGAAGAGAACAAGCAACCTGAGCTTTTGGGCAATTGGTTGGCTTAGTTTCGCCCATCTCGTTGTGTTTGCCTTTGCCTACACGACGTTTTCTTGGACCGGTTTGGCCGTCATGCTGGTTCTGCACTGGGTCACGGGCAGTTTAGGAATCTGCCTTGGCTACCATCGTCTGCTAACGCACACTGGTATGAAAACCTACGGTTGGGTGCGGTACACGTTTGCAACCATCGGCATGCTCGCTGGTGAAGGCTCGCCCTTGGATTGGGTCGCTGATCACCGCAAGCACCACGCCTGCAGCGATCAGGAAGGCGACCCGCACACGCCCAACGACGGCAGTCTTTGGAGCCACATGTCTTGGCTGGCTTATCACACGCACAACGGTGATCGAAAGGCTTACCTCCAACGTTGGGCACCAGACTTGTACAAAGAACGTGGCATGCGTTTGATGGACTTCCTTTTCCTGCCCGCCCACATCGCGGTTGGTGCTGTTTTATTCGCTGTGGGATATTGGATGGAGGGTTTTTCAATGGCATGTTCCCTGCTGGTTTGGGGCATGTTTGTACGGTTGGTTTTGGTGCTCCATGCAACTTGGTTGGTCAATAGTGCATCGCACATGTTTGGCTACCGAAATTATGAAACAACCGACGACAGTCGCAACAATCCTCTGGTTGCTGTCGTTGCTTACGGTGAGGGCTGGCACAACAATCACCATGCCTATCCACGTATGGCCAAGCATGGGCATAAGTGGTGGGAGTTCGACATCACGTGGCAGGCGATTCGTCTGATGCGGGCCACTGGATTGATGTGGGATGTTGTTGACTATCGCACGGCCGCTGAAAAGAAAGAGCGAGAGCAAGTCACCGCGACCTAGGACGCGATCCTGCAATCAGTGCAGGGAAAAAAACGGATCAGTTCAACGGTCGCCGCAAGGTGGCCGTTTTTTTTTGCTATCAACCGAACTCTGTTAAAAGAATAATTTCAAAAGAAATCACAATCCCTGTTGACAGGCATGCGTGAAAAGCACTATTCCCACTTCAAACCTAGATCCTTCTCACCCGAATTCCACAATGACATTGTGGGTTGCGCCACGGACTGGCTGCAAATCGAGTGGGAAGCGTGACAAGGATTTACCGGCTGAACCGATCAGCTAAATGATGGACTGCATCGAAGGAAGTTGTTCGATCGCTAGTTTCCGAATTGGATACCAGCGTTTGGATGTCGGCCTGACTGCGATCCTGAATTGACTAATTGAAAGTCTCACCGCGAAGAAGGAGAGTCGCGTTGAACCGTCTCGTACCCGCACACGGTCCCCGTCTTGCATGCTTAGCCGCAACCTGGCTAATGCTAACAGCAGATGTGTCAGCTCAGATCCAGATGCCGTCCGATAGCGGGCCTCCATCTGTTACGCCCACTGCCACCCCTCAGGCAATGCCGCAGCCGACGCTTGCGTCGGCTCAGCAATTGCTAGCAGGTGTGCGAACGGCACTCATTAAAAAGGACTACCATGCGGCAGTCCAGTCTTACCGCCGGGTCACGGCGATGTCAGGCAATCTACCTCAGATAGCAGATGAAGTTGGCAAACTTCGAGCCCAGCTGCTTGCGATTGGCATTGACGGAGCTTTGCTCTCGTTGCCGCCCAAATCGCCAGCACAGCCGCTCGCAGGCGTCGCCAATGCACAGCCGTTGGGGGGACCTCTCCCCGGCGGTGCCAATTTCACCAATCGCAAGCAGGAAGCATTGCGATTGGTTGCCATTGGTAGAGCCTCGTTGGACCGCGGCGACATCGCGACGGCGGTGGCGATTGCAAGGCAAGCGGAAGCACTCAATGTGCCCGAGAAGGACTTTGCCCCGGGTGAGCCTCGTGTCTGGCAATTGTTGCTTGACGCCGAGTCAGCTGCCCGACGGAGCGGCGTTCGCTTGGCATCGGGAGCGGAGCCATTGGCAAATCAGGCAGCCGCATCGGGGCCTGGAATCAATCCGGTTCAAGCAGCACTTGCGATGACGGGAGCTGATGAGAGTGGGAATGTTGCTCAAGCACCGTTCAACGCTCAGCCTCAGAACAATGGGCCGTTGCCAGCTAACACAAATGTCAAGCCTGTGCAAGCCATTGCCCCCATCGCGGGACAGCAGGCAGGACAGCCAAATCATGCCCAGACTAATCTTGCCGAAGGGCTTGACGCTCTTGGACGCGGTGACACCGCCGTGGCACGAGCTAAGTTTCGCGAAGCTTGGAAGCATGAGTCAGATCTGACTCTTGCCCAGCGGAATCAATTGAAAGACAAGCTGACTCTGTTGCAGCCCAAACGCATCACTCCTCAATCGAGTACACCTCCCGAGGAAATGACTTCGATTCAGCGGGCTGAATTGGCGGAGCAGGATCGCACCCGACGCCTTTTCCGCGAAGTCACGGCTGAATTGGCCAAGGCTGAGCAGATCAAGGAAACTGCACCTTTGGATGCTCTTGATGAGCTGGAGAGGCTGCGACGACGGGGCGATGGTTCCGAACTCAGCGATCAAGGCAAGCGTTCGAT
>PAUV01000031.1 GCA_002712845.1 Rhodopirellula sp.
CTGCTTCTGCTGCTTCTTGCCATCGAGTCAGTAGGCGACCTTCGATGTGTCGCATGACCGTTTCTGGAATACAAGTGTCAGTCACGCGATTGAAACCGGCATCACGGAGTCTGGTTTCATCTGCGGCGGAAAGAGCACGCCAATTCTCAACGATGCGATACTCGTTATTTGCAACGAGATTAAAAATGTCTTCTTCCAGATTGGCAGCTGTGCATGTGATGGCGTGTACTTTTCCCTGTCTGATCATCTCCGCCAATGAGATGCCTAGTTCGCCCGTGCTCATTGCACCCGCTAACGTGACCATCATGCGGCCGTTCTTTGAGTCAGACACAAAGTCGCGATAGGAGCGGGCTGAGGCAACCAACTCACGGGCATTGAAGTGGCGAAAGTGAGTTTCAAGAAAATCGGATACGTTCATGAACTGGTCTGTCGAAATCGAGAGATGGGTCAGCCGAGTTGAAAATGCGAGGCGGTAATGAAATTCGCAGTTTGGGGGCAGGCGTCGGAAGCTGTAACGATACAGCAGTCGTCGCGTGGGTGGAGTTTGATCGGTTCGATCAGCGGGTGTAAGTCGAGAGTTTGCGCAAACCATAACTTCCTCATGAACCTCTCTGTGTGGCGTTCAAGGCAAGGCAGAGTCATGGTTCAAGCCACGATTGTTTTCTCGATCGTGTGCCTGATGCTCAGCCGTGAGCCATTAGGGTGAGGGCTGCAAAGCCGAAGTCCGTGAGAATACGAGTTGGTGGGAATCTGGGCTGAGCATCGGTGTGTACAGAAACCGGTGTGTTCAGGAACCGGTGTTGTGATTTTCTTCATCAGCTTCTTCTTCTTCTTCTGCCCGCGTCTGTACGGGCTATTTCGAAAGGGGCCACTCATTTCACGCGGGCGTTACCGCGGATGTCGACGGTTATTTGGGCGGTTCTCTCGAGACAGGTTCCGAAAACGAGGGATTTTGTGAAAGTTGGGGTGAATTCGAGTTTTCCGAGAAACGAGCGGCCGGGAGTAATTTAGGGATTTTAATTTTTTTTCTCCCTTAGGGCGTTTATTTGATCGCTCTTGATTTTCTGGGGTGTCAGTGTGTCCCTAAGCGGAGAAAAATTGAAAAGTTTTTGTGTTGCGTGCTCTCGTTGCAGGCATGCGGTGCTCGGCGACTTGGGAAGTCAATCGGATCCCCTGAAAAGCCGTTGTTATCTGGCCAGTGCATTATTCGGGCCAGATATTCAGAGTTGCCCTTTTCGGAAATTGGGTGATCTGTTAATTTTCCAGAGTGATCATCGGCCCAATGTTGCGTTCTTCGTCTTCCTCTACCCCCAATTCTCCCGTTCGCTGCCTCGGAATGCCGCGATAGGAATCGGTAGAACTGTGTCCTCCCCGCTCCGAAACAACCTTCGAGCGACAGGTGTGCGCTGAACTTGTAAACATTGCCGCTGTCCCGGTCAGCGTTACTTAACGCCGGCCTGTACGAACCAATTGGCCTTCCACGGAGTTTTCCCAAACGATGGCAACCACGAGTCAACGTCGACTTGAGCCGACTACCGTCCGACACTTCGGAACCGGTCTCGGCACTTTCGAGCTTCCCGATCTTACAGCTCTTCAAACTGTTTCCTATGCAGCCTTCCTGCAGGCCGATGCTGATTCGAAGCAACGGAAAGCGCACGGCTTGGAGTCAGTTCTCCGCGAGATTTTCCCAATCAGCAGCTACGACGGGAATACGACGCTTGAGTATCTGCACTACGAACTTGGAAAGCCTCGCTACACCAGCCAAGAGTGTCGCCAGTTAAGGTTGACTTACGGGCGTCCTTTGCGGATCTGGCTTCGTCTGAACCGAGAGGAGCCGCATGAGGAAGAGGTCTACCTCGGTGACCTTCCGATCATGATGGGTGGTGGTGAATTCATCATCAACGGTGCTGAGCGTGTTGTTGTTAGCCAGCTGCATCGTAGCCCCGGTGTTGACTTCGTTCTTGAGCAGGACACGACGACCGACCGCAAGCTTCCAAGCTGCCGAGTCATTCCAGAGCGTGGTTCCTGGATTGAGGTCAACGTCACGAAGAAAGACGCGCTCACCGTTCGAATCGACCAAAGTGGTAAGTTTGCTGCAACGACGTTGCTGCGAGCGATGGATCCAAGTCTATCGACCGATGCCGATTTGCTGAACGCATTCTATGAGACAGGAACCGTCAAGCTTAGTGGTGGTCGCAGTGCTGCGAAAATCGAAGGCATGATCGCCGTGGACGATGTCGTCTACCCAAGCGATTCCGAGCGTGCTGGTGAGATCATTGTCGAAGCAGGGCATCGTATCACCAAGGATGTCTCCGAAACCATTTGCACTGCAGGTGTGAAGAGCATCGAAGCGATGGACTCGCCCAAGATTCCATTGATCTTCAATACGCTCGCTGAGGATAACACCGCCAGTCACGAGGAAGCGTTGCTGAGAATTTATCAGCGTCTTCGTCCAGGTAATCCGCCGCAGTTGGAGAAAGCGAGAACTCTCTTCACCGAGAAATTCTACGATGAGAATCGTTATCGCCTTGGAAAAGTCGGTCGTTTCCGCCTCAACCGGAAGTTGGCGTTGGATGCCAAAGAAACCGAGATGACGCTTCGTCCGGACGACATGATTTCCGCCATCCGTTATCTGATCGATCTTTTCGATACCGATAGCGACGCTGAGATTGATGACATTGACCACCTTGGTAACCGCCGTTTGCGAACCATCGACGAGCTGGCAAGCGAAGAACTGCGTAAAGGTTTCTTGAAGCTTCGTCGTACCGTTCAGGAGCGAATGAGCATCAAGGATGCGACGGACATGACTCCTCGGTCCTTGATCAACCCGAAAAGTGTTTCGGCTGCCATCGACTACTTCTTTGGTCGTGGCGAGCTTTCGCAGGTGGTTGACCAGACCAACCCGCTGAGTCAATTGACGCACGAACGTCGACTTTCAGCGTTGGGCCCGGGAGGCTTGAATCGCAAGCGTGCGGGCTTTGAAGTCCGCGATGTGCACATTTCTCACTACGGTCGAATTTGTCCGATTGAGACACCTGAGGGTACTAATATTGGTCTGATCAGTTCGTTGGCAATTTACGCCGGCGTTGATGACTACGGTTTCCTGATTACCCCCTACCGGCGCATTAAGGGTGGAAAGGTAACAGAGGAAACGGTTTGGTTGCGTGCTGACGAGGAAAGCGAATCCTACGTTGCTCCTGCCGATACCGAGGTCAGTAACGGCGATCTCGTTGCCGGACCCAATATGATTGCCCGTTTCCGCAGTGACTTCGAAATTGTCCAGCCGGAACAGGTCGATTACATGGATGTGGCTCCAGCCCAAATGGTTGGTGTCTCGGCCGGTTTGATTCCATTCCTTGAGCATGACGATGCGAACCGCGCATTGATGGGTTCGAACATGCAGCGGCAAGCGGTGCCGTTGCTGGTCGCCGAGCCACCGATTGTCGGAACTGGAATGGAGCGTGAAGTCGCTCGCAACAGTGCGATGGTTGTTCGAGCACGGCGAAAAGGTACGGTGACCTACTGTGATTCAACTCGAATCGAAATCGGTAGTGATCACTACGATATGAAAAAATACCAGGGCCTCAATGAGCGTACCTGTCTTAATCAACGACCCATCATCAAGCTGGGTGAAAAGGTAGAGCGGAATCAGATCATTGCCGATGGTGCGGCCACTCGAAAAGGCGAACTCGCACTGGGGCGAAATGTCCTGGTAGGGTTCATGTCCTTTGATGGTTTCAACTATGAGGATGCGATTATCATCAGCGAAGAGCTGGTGAGGAACGACACCTACACCTCGATCCACATCGAGGACTTTGACGTTGAGATTCGCGAAACCAAGTTGGGTCGTGAAGAGTTCACGCGGGACATCCCTAACGTGTCGGAAAAAGCTCTTCGTAACCTCGATGACACTGGAATCGTTCAGGTCGGAACCTATGTCAAACCCGGTGATATCCTGGTGGGCAAAGTCAGTCCAAAAAGCAAGACCGAATTGACTCCCGAAGAGAAATTGCTGCATGCCATTTTTGGACGTGCGGGTGAAGATGTGAAGAACGACTCACTGGAGGTTCCATCCGGGATCGAAGGGATCGTGATCGACACCCACAAGTTCTCGCGTCGCATGAGCCTCTCGGAAGACGAGAGAAAGGTCTTCGAGAAAGAACTGAAAGATGTCGAAACGGAAGGCAACGTTGAAATTGCAAGTACGTTTGAGGCATTGATCGTCGAACTCGAGGAAGCCGCAGGTACCAAGTTCAAAGATGCGACTGGAACACCTCTGGCGGACGGTCAGGATCCAAAGTTCGTTGCTGAACGAGCCTGTTCTTTCCGCTTTGAGCACATCCTTGATCAAGTCAAGGATGAGGCGAAGCAGAAAGAGGTTGAGCGGATTTACGCTCAGCAGTGGGTAAACGTCGAACTGTCCATTGATGTTCGTGACCGAAAACTGAACAGCATGAAGCGTGGCGACGAGCTTCGCAGCGGTGTGTTGCAGATGGTTAAGGTTTACATCGCAACCAAGCGTGTCATCAGTGTTGGTGACAAGATGGCTGGACGTCACGGTAACAAGGGTGTGATCGCTAAGATCCTTCCGATTGAAGACATGCCGTTCCTGCCGGATGGGACACCGATTCAAATCATGTTGAATCCACTTGGTGTTCCGAGTCGTATGAACGTCGGTCAGATTCTCGAAACGCATCTAGGTTGGGCTGGTGCCAAGCTTGGTTTCCAGGCGATCACGCCTGTGTTCGACGGTGCAACCGAAAGTGACATCAACAAGTGTCTTGATGAGGCTGGGTTGCCAGCACACGGCAAGATTCGCCTCCGTGATGGTCGTACCGGCCGTCCGATGGAGCAGGAAACAACGGTTGGTTACATCTACATGTTGAAACTGCACCACCTTGTCGATGACAAGGTTCATGCAAGAAGCACCGGACCATACTCACTCATCACCCAGCAACCTCTCGGTGGTAAAGCCCGCTTCGGTGGACAACGCTTTGGTGAGATGGAGGTTTGGGCGTTGGAGGCATATGGTGCCGCCTATATCTTGCAGGAACTCTTGACCGTCAAGAGTGATGACGTTGAAGGACGTACCAAAATCTACGAATCGATGGTCAAGGGAGAGAACACGCTGGAGGCGGGAACGCCAGCCAGTTTCGATGTTTTGACCAACGAGATTCGAGGTCTTGCACTCAACATGCAGCTTGAGAAACGACCTATCTAGGTCAGCCGCATCGGTTGCAAAACCCATCCGTAAATCAGGTTTTCAGAAAAATTGCCACGACTAGGGCAAAACGAACAATGAATCATTTTCAGCACGATTTGTCCTAGTCAGATATCACGCCAGAAGAGTCTCAGTCACGGAAACGGCCGCAAAGGCCGACCAGGAGCACAACAATATGTCGATTGGCGAAACCAACAGCTACGATCGCATTAACGATTACGCATCGGTACGGATTTCACTGGCTCGTCCCCAGGACATCAAGAGTTGGTCTTTCGGGGAAGTCAAGAAACCCGAAACGATCAACTACCGAACTTATCGTCCTGAGAAGGATGGTCTTTTCTGCGAACGCATTTTCGGACCTGAGAAGGACTGGGAGTGTGCCTGCGGCAAGTACCGCGGAATGAAGTACAAGGGAATGATCTGCGATCGCTGTGGTGTGAAAGTCACCCACAGTCGTGTCCGTCGTAAGCGAATGGGGCACATCGAACTTGCTGCTCCTGTGGTCCATATCTGGTTCTTCAAAGCGATGCCTTCGCGGCTCGGCAACCTGCTGAATATGAAGACCAGTTCACTTGAGAAAGTGATCTACTTCCAGGACTACGTTGTGATCGATCCGGGCACAACGGAGCTTGAGGCCGAACAGTTGCTCACGGAAGAAGAGTATCGTGCTGCTCGGACTCAATACGGTGAGGGCAGTTTCGAAGCCGACATGGGAGCAGAGGCTGTTCGGAAGCTGCTCAATAAGCTTGATCTGGTCAAGCTGTCTGAAGAGTTGCGAATCGAACTTGATGAGACTGGTTCGAAGCAGAAGAAGAAAGACCTGATCAACCGCCTCAAAATCGTTGAGTCGATTCGTGACAGCGACAATCGTCCCGAGTGGATGGTGCTCGACGTTATCCCAGTGATTCCACCGGACTTGCGACCTCTGGTTTTGCTGGATAGCGGTAATTTCGCTACCAGTGACCTCAATGATTTGTATCGTCGAATCATCAACCGAAATAATCGCTTGAGGAAGTTGGTTGACCTGAATGCACCTGAAGTCATTATCCGTAACGAAAAACGGATGCTGCAGCAGTCAGTTGATGCTCTGTTCGATAACAATCGCTGCAAGCGACCTGTTCTGGGTTCATCGAATCGACCGCTGAAATCCTTGACCGATATGATCAAGGGTAAGCAGGGTCGTTTCCGCGAAAACCTGCTGGGTAAACGCGTCGATTACTCTGCTCGAAGTGTGATTGTTGTTGGACCACGATTGAAACTGCACCAATGCGGTCTCCCAAAGAAAATTGCACTCGAACTCTATCAGCCGTTCATCATTCGACGACTGAAAGAACTCGGTCACGCCGATACGATTAAGTCGGCCAAGAAGATGCTGGAGCGTAAGGACGAAGAAGTCTGGGATATTCTTGAGCAAGTGATTACCAATCACCCAGTGTTGTTGAATCGTGCTCCCACGCTGCACCGCATGGGAATTCAGGCTTTTGAGCCAACGCTGGTCGAGGGTAACGCTATTCACCTGCACCCGTTGGTCTGCAAAGGATTCAACGCTGACTTTGATGGTGACCAGATGGCAGTTCACTTGCCACTGTCGATCGAAGCACAGGTCGAGTCGCACACATTGATGATGAGCACCAACAACGTGTTCGCACCTTCCAATGGAAAACCGATCATGAGTCCGTCACAGGACATTGTGATGGGTTGTTACTACACCACCGTCGAAATGCCCGATCAGCGCGGCGAAGGTATGGTGTTTGCCGGATACGACGAGCTTGATCTTGCATTTGCACAGGGTGCATGCGCACTGCATGCGAAGATCAAAATGCGTCTGCCAAAGTTCCAAAGACTCAAAACCGATGACGATTCTGGCCGTTATGGCGCTGTCATTGAGACGACTCCGGGACGCGTGCGTTTCAACGAAATGCTTCCTGATGGAATGGATTTCTACAATCAGGCGATGCGGAGTAGTGACTTGGCTGGTGTCATCAGTGACTGTTACCAACGCCTCGGGCGTCGTGCCACCATTCACTTGCTTGACGACATGATGCAAATGGGCTTCAGTGAGTCGACTCGTAGTGGTTTGTCATTCGCAACCGATGACTTGGTCACGCCTGACACCAAAACCTCCTTCATCAAGAGTGCTGAGAAGGAAGTGATGAAGCTCAAAAAGAACTACGATCGTGGTTTGATGAGTGGTCAGGAACGATACAACCACGTCTTGGACGAATGGACCAATGCTCGTGAGGCGATCACCAAAGACATGATGGATGCCATGAAGAATGACATCCGTGAGGGCGGTTGGTACGTCAACCCTGTGTTCTTGATGTCACACTCGGGTGCTCGTGGTGGTATCGAGCAAATTCGACAGCTCGCTGGTATGCGTGGTCTGATGGCCAAGCCAACCGGTGAGATTATCGAAACTCCCATCAAGGCGAACTTCCGTGAAGGTTTGTCAGTGCTGGAGTACTTCAGTTCGACGCACGGTGCTCGTAAAGGTCTGGCTGACACCGCTCTCAAAACGGCGGACAGCGGTTACCTGACACGTAAGTTGGCTGACGTTGCACAGAACGTTGTGGTCACGATGGACGACTGTGGTACCACGCAGGGAATCACTAAGGGTGTGGTTTACCGTGGTGAAAAGGTCGAGGTAAGTCTGGTTGATTCGATCAACGGTCGTGTCAGTCGACAGGCTATCGTGAATCCCGTCACAGACGAAGTGATCGTCTCTGAGAATGAGATGATCACACCTGAGATCGCTCGCAAGATCGAGGCGATGGGCCTCGAGAAGATTCAAGTTCGTACTCCAATGACTTGTGATGCCCCACTTGGTGTTTGTCGGTGTTGTTACGGAATGGATATGTCAACCGGTGCTTTGGTTGAAGAAGGAATGGCCGTTGGAATCATCGCTGCACAAAGCATTGGTGAGCCAGGTACCCAGTTGACGATGCGTACGTTCCACATCGGTGGTAGCGTTAGTAAGCAGTCTGTCGAATCGGATATCAAATCGAAGAAGGCTGGTGAAGTTCGCCTGACTCGGATGCGGTCGGTTAAGAATACTTCGGGTGAGCAAATTGTGCTGACTCGAAACGGTGAGATCCTCCTCGTGGATGATCGTGGTCGTGAGATCGAGTCGTATCCAGTTCCGACCGGTGCAACTTTGCGAGTCAAGGAAGGCAAGAAGGTCAAAGAGGGAACTGTTCTCTGCGAGTGGAATCCGTATTCCATCCCAATTCTTTCAGAAGTTCCCGGTAAGGTTCGCTTCGAAGACATCGTCGACGGCGAAACGATGCGAATTGAGCGGGAAGCCAGCGGTAACATGAGAATGATGATTGTTGATCACAAAGGTGATCTTCATCCTCAGATTGTCGTGGAAGATGTTTCCGGCGAAGAACGCAAAGCACTTGATGTTCAGTACTTGCCCGAACGTGCCATGATCATGGTCAAGGAAGGTGCGGATATCGTGCCCGGTACCGTGCTCGCTGAGATGCCACGCGAAGCCGGCGGTGTTTCCGACATCACAGGTGGTCTGCCACGTGTGACTGAGATTTTCGAGGCTCGAAAGCCTAAAGATCCTGCTGTGATTGCAGAAGTGGACGGTGAAGTCGAGATCCTGAAAGAAAGAAAACGCGGCAAACGAACCATTATCGTTCGGAGCGAATCAGGAATTGAGCGTGAGCACCTCGTGCCACACGGAAAGCACTTCCAAGTGCACAGCGGTGACATTGTCAAAGCCGGTCAGGCGTTGGTCGATGGGCCATTGGTTCCACACGACATCCTGAGAGTCTCGGGTGAGGAAGCAGTTCAGCAATACCTGTTGCATGAAATCCAGCAGGTCTACCAGTCGCAGAAGGTTGAGATTAACGATAAGCATTGCGAAATCATCATTGCCCGTATGCTGCGTAAAGTGAAAATCG
This sequence comes from Rhodopirellula sp., assembly GCA_002712845.1. The sequence goes on from PAUV01000031.1 coordinate 9,133, forward strand.
AAACCTCCGGTGACACCAACTTGCTCCCTGGTTTGGTAATGGATCGATTCCAGTTCCGCAAAGCGAACGAAGAGCTGAGCGTCTGTATTAAGATTTCCAATCCTGGTGACAGTGATTACGCCAAGGATACAATTATTCCGAAAGAGTCATTCGAGCAAACCAATGGTCAGATCGAAGCTCTCGGAGGTGCAATAGCCAAAGGTAAACGGCCGAAGAGTGCGACCGCCAGTACTCAGTTGCTCGGTATCACCAAAGCAGCTGTGCAATCCAATAGCTTTATCAGTGCGGCTTCCTTCCAGGAAACCACGAAAGTACTGACCGAAGCAGCCTTGGCTGGCAAAGTCGACAAGTTGGTGGGCCTGAAGGAGAACGTAATCCTCGGACATCTCATTCCGGCTGGCACTGGTTTCCGTATTTTCCAAGAGTCCGAAGTCAATTACCGACGCGAAGCTCTTGAAGAACTTGCAAGTGCACCTGTTCAGACTCTTGAAGACAGTTTCCCACTGCTCAACGCCGAGCAAGGTGCTGCTGCTGGTGATGGTCAGCTTGCTGAGATGCTCGGCATGGGAGCCGCTGAGGCACCCGTCGCTGAGGCACCCGTCGCTGAGGCACCCGTTGCTGAGGCACCCGTTGCTGAAGCACCCGTTGCTGAAGCACCCGTCGCTGAGGCACCTGTTGCTGAGGCACCCGTTGCTGAAGCACCCGTCGCTGAAGCACCCGTCGCTGAGGCACCCGTCGCTGAGGCACCCGTCGCTGAGGCAGCACCGGAAGCGGCAGAGCCAACGGCTGGTCCTGATGATGTGACGCCGGGCGAAGGTCAGGTCTGAGGCCCGTCAACTAATTGATTTATCAAAAAGGCGGTCAACCGAGAGCGGTTGGCCGCCTTTTTTTATTGACAGTCGTTTTGAAATGTCGGTGTTTCAGACCGCCACTCGCAATCTCGTGAATTGTGGGGCAGGGATCACTTGGTGTGCTTAGTGAGGTGTTGTTTCTCCTCGATACACTCTGGCTGCCAGTTCCTCGGCCATGCAGAGCATGCCATTGTGCTTGGCCGCATCTTCAAGTGACACCGAGATGGAGCCGCTTGCGATCACTTCCTTGAGCAATCGGTTGATCGTAAGAATCTCTGGCACGCAGGTCATCTTTGAAAAGCCGCTACCGTAGCACGCATCGCATCCCGTTGTTTTCCAGAGTTCAACAGATTGATCGCCGGGTCGATGTGCGACGTGCTCGTCGACATCGGGGCTTTGCCAGCTGACCCGGTCTCCACATGCGGAGCAGATTCTTCCGACCAGTCTTTGGTTGATGTCTCCTAATAAGGCTTGTGAAATAGCATTCGGATTGACACCGTATTGCAGCATCGAATCGATGGCTTCTCCGGCAGATCAGGCGTGGATGGTTGCCAGTGCAACTTGACCGCTTGCTCCTGCCCGAATCGCAGTTACCGCAGTGCGTGCATCGCGAATTTAACCAATCATGATCACATCGGGACTGTGTCGCAGCACCGTCGAAAGAAGTTCTGCGAAACCAAGATTCGCCCGCTCATTAATTTATGATCGAATGACGCCAGAAATGGAATGCTCGATAGGATCTTCGAGCGTGTGGATTTTTCGGCTTCCGCCATTCAATTCGTCAACCATCACATATATCGTGCTGGATTTATCACTTGCAACTGGGCCAGAAATCAGGATCAGCCCTGATGGCTGCCTTAACAGTTCCCTGATCATTTCAAGTTCAGTAGCATCATAGCCAAATTCATTGAGGCTTCTGACACTGCTCACAGGATCAAATAGCCTTATCGACACATCCTGTCCATGCAGTGTTGGCATGCTGCTTAGACGCAGATCTATTTCACGACCATTCGGCGTAATGGTGATACCTTTTTCTTGGGTGGGGGGTAGCATTTCGCTTGGGTCACCTCCGGCCAGCGCACGTGCATGCCGTTGAAATCGACGCCCATAATCTCGTGTCAGCTTTCGAATGTGTTCGACTCGTCCGAGACGACGGATGCTAACCGAAACAGATTGTTCATCATCGGAGATGAACAGGTCACTTGTCGTTCCACTGCCCATTCGAGCAGTTTGCCAGCGAAAACTTCGGGCGACGCTAGTTCTGTCTCAGCTTCAATTTGTTAAAAATCAACTGCTTCTTCGTATGACATGGTGTGGCCTCAGTGGAGATTTGAAGAGAAGGAAATTCATGAAAATGCAGGCGAATACCCGTTGCCTGAAAAATAGAGATCTGACAGTTATGGAGAATCAGCTCTGGCAATGCGCAGAAAAGCGGGGGTTTTGCAGCTAGAAAGGCCGTTCAATAGCGATGCGGGATCGTCCGCCGGCCAGTTTTTGCGTTTTTGTCTGGCGGTGGAGAATCTCATCCGATGCTTGGCGAACGGTTTGCCAAGGATGCGGGGTTGTCGATTTTGGTTTTGGGCGGCAGCATGTCAGCATGAATAAGAGCAAGCATTTCCACTCGCATCAGGATCAAACCGAGTCACAGACTCCGGAGTCCGTGTTGTGTCAATTTTTCGGGTTTGATTCTTTTCGGAAGCCGCAAGGCGAGATCATTCGCCATGTGTGTGATGGTAAGCATGCGATGGTGGTGATGCCCACTGGAATGGGTAAGTCGCTGTGTTATCAAATTCCTGCTCTGCTCTTGAAGCCTGGTCGCCAAGGCCTTGTGTTGGTGCTTTCGCCGCTGATTGCATTGATGCAAGATCAAGTCGACTCCTTGCAAGCGCGTGGCATCGATGCAGCATTCATTAATTCATCGCTTGGTCGCGAACAACGGTTGCAGCGATATGCTGAAATTGCGGAGGGGAAGTACCGTCTGCTTTATGTGACTCCCGAACGCTTCCGGAAGTCCGAGTTCCGGGAAGTCTTGGCAAACCGCGATATCTCGCTGTTGGCAGTTGATGAAGCCCATTGTGTCAGCCAGTGGGGGCATGATTTTCGACCCGACTATTCGAGGTTGGCTGAAATCCGACAATGGTTAAATGAGCCCACCACGATCGCATTGACGGCAACGGCGACTGCCGAGTGTCGTACCGATATCTATCGACAGTTGGGGATCCCTGCGGATCAAATCCGCTTGTTTCACGAAGGAATTGATCGACCCAATTTGAAGTTGGAAGTTCTTGAAGTGTGGGACGAAATTGAAAAAATTGATGCGATTGAATCCACACTGAACGATGAAAATTATCGCAGTGGAAGCGTGATCATTTATTTCTCGTTGATCAAAACACTCGAGCGATTCAGTGATGCCTTACTTGCCCGCGGAATTGATCATGTCAATTATCACGGAGATTTGCCCCGCGATAAACGCCGTCGGATACAAAAAGCGTTCATGTCCGGTAAAACGGACGTGGTGCTGGCGACGAATGCCTTCGGAATGGGGGTGGACAAAGAAGATATACGTATCGTCATGCATGCTGAAACACCAGGCTCCGTTGAATCTTATTATCAGGAAATAGGTCGTGCTGGACGAGATGGAAATCCAAGCTTGTGTCTCTGGCTTTACGACCAGAATGATTTGATGACACAGATGCAATTCATTGAGTGGGCAAACCCGGACGCGGATTTCTATTCCCGTGTGCTCACTCTGTTGTCGGAGCATCCAGAGGAGTGCCGAGGTTTTGGTTTAGATTGGATGAATGATCGGTTGCAACGAGTGAGTCGCCATGATCATCGTTTGGCGACCGCGATTTCGATGCTTGATCGGCAAGGCGTGATCGCGGGTTCGCGACCACCGGAGTGTTTTCAGATTATCTCGCAACCACCGGAAATGTTCCGAGATGATGAGTTTCTTGCCGACAAAAAGCGTCGGGATCAGGAACGACTTTATGGGATGGTCGAACTGGCCTCAGAACAGATCGATCGCAAGGCCTTTTTAAATCGTTATTTTCTTGGATCCACAGAAGATCATTCGTAGTTCCACTTCATGATCCATGGGTCTTCCATCTTTTTTTGCATCTGTTTTAGCTTGTTTTTGTATTTGTCCAGCACGTCCTGATGGCCCACGCTTTCGGCGAGATTCGTCGTCTCGTCCGGATCTGCGGCGATATCAAACAACTCGAATTGCGGTCGGTGAACATATTCGCCAACCGTCTTATTGCCATAGTTGGCATCTTTGCCCAACGCCCACTGGGCTTGCCAGCTACTGGCTGCCCAAAGGTCTGAAGCAAATGGATAAGGTAGTGGGTGAGCAATATTCCAAATCAGTTTGTACTTGCTGTCCCGGACGACTCGCATGGGATAGTACATTTGAATTTCGTGAAATGTATGAGAAGCAAATATTGTATCGTGGTGTTGTTCGTCAGGTTTGCTGAGACAGTGCAGCCATGACTTTCCGTGATAGGAATTGAACTTCTTTCCACCGTTTCGATTTTCTTTTATGGCTTCGCCGCGATCTTTCCAGAACTGATCAGCATCGATTGGATTCTTCGGGCCATTGGTTTCAGTATCCAGCCCTTTTCCGAAATCAAGGATGGTGGGGGTGATGTCAATGTGGCTGATGAGCGCATCGGACTCGACGCCTCGTTTTGCCTGATAGGGATCACGGACCACCATGGGTACACGCAGGCCGCCTTCGTAAACAGTCGTTTTGCCACCGGCGAACGCCATCCCATGGTCACTTGTGAAGATGATCAATGTCTTATCGTACAGGTCCGCCTCCTTGAGGATTTGAACCAGCTTGGCAACGCCTTGGTCAATTCGCGAGCATGATTGGTAGTATTGTGCCAATTCTTCACGGGTTTCAGCTGTGTCTGGAAGGAACGCTGGAATGGTTACTTCAGCAGGATCATAAAATACTTCGTCGACATCAGGGTGGGATTTTCCGTTCGGTTTATTACCGAAAAGGTCTGGCTTGAGCTCCAGCTTGGAAGTCTTGTCGGTACCACCTCCGCGGTGTGGATCTGATGTTGCAAAGTACAAGAAGAAGGGGCGCTCGTCGTCACGATTGGTCAGGAAGTTACGGCTCGCCTCAGCCATCTGGACGGCATTGCGACCGTTGCCTCTCAGACTGGTTTCAAAGTGATACACCGTTTCTGGTGCAACATGGTACTTGCCGATATTTCCGGTGCGATAGCCGGCTCGCGCCATCACGCGCGGCAACGAGAGTTTGACCACATTGTGAAAAGACGAGAATTTGTGGAAGTGGTGTTGGTGACCAAACTGGCCATTGCGATGATTGTGCAGGCCGCTCATCACCACACTGCGGCTGGCACTGCAGGAAGCCGTGGTCGCAAACGCGTTGCGAAAGATGACCCCGTCGCGCGCAATGGCATCAATTGCTGGTGTTTTCGCAATCGGATCCCCGTAACAGCCTAGAGTTGGACTTTCGTCGTCGGTGATGATGAACAGCACATTTCGTTCGGCAGCATTGAGAGCTGGCTGAAAGACACAGAAAGAAAAACAGATGGCGAGCAGTGGGAAAGTCAGGCGGTGGGACAGGGTGTGTATCAGCATGATCGTTCTGGGGTGGTAGACTATACGTTCGTCGGAATGCATGATCCTGCGGGATTCCGTCGTTGGGTGTCAGATTGCAGCAGGACCAGTAGGATGACACGCTATCAGTACAGTTTAATGCGAATGAGCATGTGATGCAGAAGATGCAATTAATAACTTTGGTTGGAAAAGGCTTCTGTCGAGCCGAAGGGGAAAATACGCGTTTGGATGCGTTCGATCGATTCGATGGCAAATGCGAGGCGTGCAAGTGGCAGAGTAGCAATCGGGTTTTGCGATGTTTGGCAACATTGATTGCCGCGTGTGCTTTTCTGCTTGTTGTTGGCAACGCTGTGATTGCTGCTGACCGCACAACCTTATTTCTTCCGCTTGCCCCAGAGGTCGAGGGCTCTGAATCTGGTGAGGGTTTGTTTGCCGATGTCGCCTTAGGTGAGCAGGCGTCCCCCGGTTGGAAAGCCTATCGACGACTTTGGCAGGCGCATCATGCTGATCCTGCCAATGCGGGGATCCGACGTTTTCTGGGTTTGCCGTTGAAGGGGGACTTTGAGTCGACTGCCAAGCGGGGGCGAGGTGCGCCGCGTTGGCTTGGTTGGAAGTCGGGCTCGTATGCGCAGGTGGATACAGCGCATTTCGTTCTCTACAGCAAAGCTGATCGCGAAGCCAGTATGCGAGTTGCCGAAGATTTGGAGCGCTGTTATTGGGTTTGGACTCAAATGTTCTTTCCCCTGTGGGAATCAAGTGCGCAGGTTTCTTTGGTATTGAAAGACATGGGTGATGATGAATCCGTCACCTCCTTTTTAGAGAGTAGTCCTCAACGAATCACGACTCGTCGTAAGTTGCGAGTGGTGTTGTGCAGCAATGCAGATGAGTACCGCAAAGTGCTAGGTGCGACTCCAGGTGTTGAGTTGTCAACAGGTTTCTACAGCGACAAATACAAAACAGTCCTCTTGTTTGCATCAGAGCAGGACGACCCTGCAACACGGCGGCATGAATTGGTGCACCAACTTTTCCGTGAAGCCACACGCTCTGGATTGGGACGCAGTATGCCAGCGACCAACGAAGGCTTTTGGTTGATTGAGGGCATCGCTGGTTACTTTGAGTCACTGTATCTGGGACCGGAAATCGCCACCGTTGGTGGTTGGGATTCATCGCGACTGCAATTTGCCAGATACCGCTTGCTGGTTGGTGGTGATTCGATGTCAATGGACGAGTTGCGACAGGATGGCAGAGAAGCCGCGCAGGCACGCTCGGATATTGCGAGATGGTATGCGCACGCAATCCTGCGAACACACCAATTACTCGATGGTCGCAGTGCTCGTGATCGCCAATGGGTCTATGATCAACTTGCAACTCTTTACAAGATCAACGCAGAAAGTGCCTCGCTGGAAGATGAATTGGATTGGAGCGGATTGGACCGTTCGGTACGCAAGTTCTTGACAGTTGACGACCAGCATCTCGCGGACAATCGTGTGTCTTATCCCATTCAGCAATTGTGTTTGGCGGGTTGCGAAGTGTCTGAGACAGGTTTGCAGACCATTCCAGTGTCACCCTCTTTGCAGTGGCTCGATCTCTCTCGCTTGTCAATCGGAAATGCTGCAGTTCAACGTCTGGTTCCCGAACCAGAGAAATTGGAGCAGTTGAATCTGGAAGCAACTCGGATCGATTCAGGTTTGGAGAATTGGCTTCGGAAGGCGACAAAACTGAATGAAGTTGACTTGAGTTGGACAAAGATGGGTGATGAAGCCATTGAATCACTTTCTGGTGCGACAAAAATCACGACATTGTGGATGACTGGAACACAGATTTCTGATCAATCGCTTGCTGCCATTCTTAAAATGCCCGACTTGGAAAGTGTTGATGTGCAACGAACGAAGGTCAGCGGTGCCGGTGTCAAGCAATTGCAGGCTGGTGGATCCCAGTTGGATGTCAATCCGTTGGAGTTGCGGACACAGTGAGTATTGAAAGAGCAGCGAACAGTGAGGATCGATCGCCTTACCCCGAGTTCTTTCCGGTGAGGCAGAGTTTTCAGCAACATGCCATTGCTGATATCCCAGCAGCCGTTTGTGCGACAGTAGCACAGTCACCCTTGGCACAGATTCAATCGGGGCAACGGGTGGCCATTGCTGTGGGGAGTCGTGGGATCGCAAACCTGAAAACTATTGTTGCCAGTGTGGTTCAGCAGGTGAGCGATCGGGGCGGTCGACCCGTGATCGTGCCTGCCATGGGAAGCCATGGTGGGGCGACTGCTGATGGCCAGGCTGCAGTGCTTGCTTCGTACGGTGTTACGCCAGAGCAAATGGGATGTCCTGTCGAAGCCAGCATGGACACGGTATTGATCGGGACAACTTCAGATGGGGTGGATGTTCACTTCGATCGTGTTGCCAGTGAAGCAGATCATGTTGTCGTGGTGAATCGAATCAAGCCTCACACGCGGTTGGCAGGATTGTATGAAAGCGGCTTGATCAAAATGCTGATGATTGGCCTTGGAAAACATCGTGGCGCCTATTTGTACCATCAAGTATTTCCCAATTACGACCATCGGCTTGAATTGTTGGCACCAGAAATTGTCTCAATGATTATGGAAAGTGTCTCCATCATCGCCGGCATTGCCATTGTTGAGGATGCGTTCGAGAATACCTCGCATATTGAAGCGGTAGCGTCGGCAGACTTTCTGACCCGCGAGCCCGAGCTCCTGGAATTAGCTCGCAGTCGAATGCCGCGTCTGCCTTTCGACCATGCTGATTTATTGATCGTGGATCAAATAGGAAAAGAAATTAGTGGTTGTGGAATGGATACGAATGTAATTGGTCGAAAGACCAATGATCGTACCGCTGCACCCGATGAGTTTCCTAAAATACGGCAGATTTACGTACGATCCTTAACTGAAAAGACAGCGGGTAATGGATGTGGGGTGGGGATTGCTGATTACGGTCACCGTCGAATGGTGAACGCAATCAATGAAGAAGTTACCCGGATCAATTGTGTTACCAGTGCTCACGTTACGGCCGGAGCTATTCCTATCACTTTTGATTCAGATAGGGACGTATTGGATGCGGTGGTGTCGCAGACCCAGGCAGAGAGACGGTCGGATCTGAATTGGTTGTGGATTCGAGATACGCTTCAGCTCAGCGAGATTGCGTGCAGTCGGAGTTACTGGGAGGCAGCTAGTCAACGTTCGGACTTGGACTTGTTGGGTGAGCCCGCCCCCTTACGCTTCGATAATTCAGGTGATTTTGCATCCCGCCTGTTTTCGTGACTTTGGATTGTTTTCCATGTGAGTTGGGTGTTTTTGACTTTCAGGCCTGTTTTTGAGTTCAACAAGCATGTGATGACTGTGACCAAGGCTGGGTGGATGGGAAAATAGATGCACGACTTTGACTTGTTGCCGGTGTATCTATGATCCACGAACGGCTATCGTTTGATACTGTTCACCCAATTGGCAGTTCGTCTTGAGAAATAGGATTCATGGATTCACTTTTCCCCGAATCAACATTGCAGCGCATTGAGAAAAGCGGCGTGATTGCAGTGTTGGTCATTGATCAGCCTGAGGACGCAGTGCCTCTGGCACGGGCATTGTTGGCCTGCGGCATTGATGCCATGGAATTAACGTTGCGTACACCTGCGGCAGTCGATGCCTTACGCCTCGTTCGTGAGCAGGTACCGGAGATGCTCGCAGGGGTGGGAACCATTCTGAGTCCGCAGCAATTAGAAGAAGTTGTGGATGCTGGTGCTGCTTTCGGAGTGGCGCCCGGCTTGAATGTGAAGGTGGTGGAGCGGGCCAAAGAACTTGGGCTGCCCTTTGCTCCGGGAATTGTGACACCGTCGGAGATCGAGTTGGCTATTGAACTTGGGTGTCGGGAGCTAAAGTTCTTTCCTGCTGAACCGAGCGGTGGGATCAAGTACCTTCGAAGTATGTACGCGCCGTACGCGCACCTTGGGCTCCAGTTTTTGCCACTGGGCGGTATCAATGCAGCTAACATGGCAGCTTATCTGTTCGACGCAGCGGTACCCGCGATCGGTGGGTCCTGGTTGGCTCCTCGGAAAATGATTCAGGAACGCAATTGGTCAGTCGTCATTGACCATGCCACTGAGGCCCGCCGTGTTATCAAGGAATTACGCGAGAAATGAAATCGATCATTACATTTGGTGAAATCATGGGGCGTTTGACCCCGCCTGGCTTCGTTCGTTTGGGGCAGGGATTGCCGGGTACCTTGGAAGTGACCTTCGCTGGGGCAGAAGCAAACGTTGCTGCGTCTCTTGCTTTCTTTGGTGCGGATGCCAAGTTTGTGACGGCGCTGCCTCATAATGACCTCGCGGACGCTTGCATTGCATCGCTGCAAGCCACTGGCATGGCCTCGCACATTGTCCGGACGGACTACGGTCGAATGGGCCTCTACTTTCTCGAAAAGGGAGCCAATCAGAGACCGAGCCGTGTGATTTATGATCGAGATCATTCGGCAATCAGTCTGACGGAAGCGCAGGTTTATGACTGGCCAGGGATTTTTGCCGATGGACAATGGTTTCACGTCACTGGGATCACACCCGCAATTTCAAGCCAAGCTGCCGAAGCGACTGTTGCTGCAGTTCGCGCAGCGAAACAGGCTGGACTGACTGTTTCCTGTGACTTGAACTTTCGAGCAAAGCTATGGCAGTGGGAACCTGAAACCCCCAAGCGTGATTTGGCTAAGCGAGTGATGTCCGAAGTGTTGACCAGCGTTGATGTGCTGATCGCAAATGAAGAAGATTGTGGTGATGTACTAGGAATACGCGGTGAACATTCAGATGTGCATTCCGGGAAACTGGATATTGCAAGCTATCCTGAGGTGGCCAAACAGGTAGTTGCGGAATTTCCGAACATTGGAATCGTCGCGACTACCCTTCGAGAAAGTTTATCTGCGTCACACAATAATTGGGGCGCGATGTTGTATGCGGCTCAAAGTGAAACTGCAATCTTTGCACCGAGGCGGAGCAATGACTATGCACCCTATGCGATTCGCAATATCGTGGATCGTGTGGGCGGTGGAGATTCCTTTGCAGCGGGACTCATTTATGCGTTGACCAATGCAGATTATCCATCGCTGGAAGACGCCTTGGATTTTGCTGTGGCGGCATCCTGCTTGGCTCATTCCATTGAAGGTGATTTCAATCATTCGAGTCGTGCTGAGGTTGATGCATTAGCTGGTGGGTCAGGATCGGGGCGAGTCGTGCGGTGATTCAGCGTTAGCGGTGTGCGACCCCGATGACCACGCTTTTTTGCTGAATACTCATGAAAACTGGAATGCATGAAATGGTAGAAGTTGTGGTAAACGTGGTAAACAGAGTATGGAATCGCCAGGCTTTGCTTGGTCTCGTGATGTTACTTGCGATGAATGTGCATGCTTGCCGTGCTGCGCGGCCCAACGTGTTGATTATCTTGACGGATGATCAGGGTTGGGGAGATCTGGGGATTCACGGAAATACAAATCTTTCCACTCCACATCTCGACTCGATTGCAAAGCAGGGCGCCTCTTTTCAGAACTTTTATGTCTGTCAGGTTTGCGCGCCAACTCGTGCTGAGTTTCTGACCGGAAGGTACCATCCTCGTACGGGCGTTAGTGGAGTCAGCGAGGGTCAAGAGCGTCTGAACGCCGATGAGACGACTTTTGCAAATGTCTTCAAATCAGCCGGCTATGTGACGGGTGCCTTCGGAAAATGGCACAACGGAACTCAGTCACCACTTCATCCAAATGATCGCGGCTTTGATGAGTTTTACGGTTTTACTTCTGGCCATTGGGGGCACTATTTCAGTCCTCCTCTTGATCATAATGGTGAGCTGGTTCGTGGTGATGGCTTCATTGTCGACGACCTTACCAATCATGCGATCGAGTTCATTGAAGCAAATCGGAAGCAGCCGTTTCTGTGTTACGTGCCGTTGAATACGCCCCATTCACCGATGATGATCACTGATGAGTTTTACGAGAAGTTCAACGAGGCGGTACCAGCGATGCGTCATCGCGATCCAGATCGCGAGGATCTGCAGATGACGCGTGCGGCGTTGGCAATGGTGGAAAATATCGACTGGAATGTCGGTAGACTCCTGGAAACGCTCGACCGACTGTCGCTGGAAGATAACACCATTGTCGTTTACTTCTCGGATAATGGCCCGAACTCGTTTCGTTGGAACGGAGGAATGAAGGGAAAGAAAGGGTCCATCGACGAGGGTGGCTTGAGGTCTCCGCTGTTTGTGCGTTGGCCGGGTAAGGTTGAGGTTGGATCGGAGATTGAAAACATAGCTGGCGCTATTGACTTGCTCCCGACGCTGATGGACATGGCTGATGTTGATCAGTCGTTGCCAAAGCCAATTGATGGACTCAGTCTGATGCCATTGCTGCAGGATCCAAACGCACACTGGACGCCACGTGAGTTGTTTTCAATACGTGGCGGAAAGGTGAGCGTTCGAAATCAGAAGTTCCGATTCGATGCTGAGGGAAGGTTGTTTGACATTGAATCAGACAGGGGGCAACATAAGGACGTGAGTGCAAAACATCGGGAAATCACGATGGAATTGCAGGAGCGTGCCCAGCAGTATCGTGAAGAGATGGCAGTTGAGTTTGCGAAGAATCGTGACCGGCCATTTCACGTTGGGTTTGGAGCATCAACGATGTTACCTGCACGCGACGGTCAGGAGCATGGGGATGTTCAACGTAGCGTGAAGTCGCCCAATAATTCATTTTTCACCAATTGGAAAAGCAAAGACGCTTCAATCACATGGCAAGTCGATGTGGCAACTGCAGGAGATTATGAAGTGATTGTGCGATACACCTGCGCAGCTGGTGACGAAGGTGTGACGATGCGGTTAGCTTCAGAAGTGCAGGATGGGCCTGGACAGTTTACTTCGGCACCGGTCGTCGAAGTATTTGATCCACCGCTCTACGACAAGTCGAAGGAGCGAGTTGAGAAGTCGCACTACTTTGTAAAAGATTTTAAAATGTTGTCGTTGGGTATTTTGCACTTGCCTGAAGGCGAATGCACCCTGCGGCTTTCAGCGGATGAAATCATTGGAACAAAAGCAATCGACGTGCATTCGATTCAGTTGGTTCGGAAGAAGACCGAGTGACTGTCTTTTTCACTCCATCGTAGATCGCCTTGGTGCTGGCAACTACTGAAAGATGACACGCACCCACCGTCGTGGATCAGGAATCACTGCTGAGGAAATTGGGCCGCCACTGGTGAGTACCTCGGGTGAGATGAACCATGAGGCCCCCGGCGTAACAGGAAGCTCGGTGATGTCCCGGCGTTCAATTGCTACTTCGATCGTAACCAATTGGTTTTCACGATGAGTATCCAAATACCAAGTGGGTTGCCATCTGGCATTTCCATCAATCGCATCAAGGGTGCGTCCTGATCCGGAAATCTGCAACTCCATGGCAGTGAGTAAATCACGGTCGGTGTCGATTCGCACCTGAATGCGGTCCGTCATGCTCAGGTCGTGATCACGGCTGCTCTCCGAAAGCGTAGAGTCAACCGTGTCAGTCTCGAGATTGCTCTCATGGGTTTGCAGGGCGAGATAAATGTAGTCTTCGTCGTAGGCGATCCGAGTCCGGACAGACGAGTGATCCAATGGTGCTGCAGATTCCCAACATTCGTCAATCAACAGGCCATCAAGTTTGGGTGGTAATGAAGCAGGATTGGCAACAAGTGTTCCCGTTCCTTTCAAAAGTAGTCTGCTCCATTGATCTGATTTGGAATCAGCAAGACGTTTGAGGTTGGGAGATACCTCATTCGCAACCTGCAGTCCCTCATGATCACCTCGTTCGCGGGCAGCTTCCTTGGCGAATAACACCACGGGGTGAAATTCCCATAGCAAGTCAACCTTGACTTTGTTTTCAACCGCTTTGGGCGACTTTGTGATTTGGTAGTGCTCAGGCTGCGGGACGACCAGTGGCGATGAATTGGAGACTTGACGGATATTTCCATCGGTGACTTGAAACGGTGAAACGGGAACGGCGGAATTTCGAACTGTTGTGTTTGCCGTACCGTATGGTTTGATGAGTCCGGATCGGATTTTTTTCCATTCATCACTTCTCAGGATGGCCTGCTTTCGCAACGCGGCCCAGTTTCCTGCAGACGAGCCGGGAAACCGTGATGCGAATTGTTCCAATGCCGCTTCATGCAAAGCGAGGCCATTGCTCAATTTGCGGGGATGTGTTGCTTGTACGATCGACCACGCAACACGGAATTGATCCACTTTTGCTGTCTGGTCCAGCACGCGTTTGATCGATTCATTGAAGACAGCAGCATCGTTGCTGTTTCGAACCAGACGTTGCAATCGATCAGATTGTTGAAGTCTTGCCTTGAGTATTTGTAGCTGGTGACGCGACGCGTCGTTGACCTTGCCTGCCAGACGATGACCCCGTGGTAACGTGAGACCATTGGTGACTGATGACCCACGTCGTTGATTGGGTGAAATGTCATACGGATAACGAAGACTGGTTGATTTGATTTCGATGTCATTGGGAGACAGGTAGTGCATCGCGTCAACGTGCAGGTCCCCAGCGAGCGTGCCACTGTGGGACAGTAACGCATCTCGGTGCAGCGAGGTTCCGCTATTGCCATTGAACCCATAAATCGCGATTCGCTTGATTCCGGTTGATGCAGCGGCGTTTACGAACGCTTCACGCAATACTGTCGGTAAGGTTTCATCAAGAACGAGCACTGTGGGTTGGTGGATGCCAAGCCACGCTAATGCGGTTTGGTCAAGATCATCACCCCATTGACCAATGGCATCGGCACCGGAAGCACCAAGCATGATCGCAATTTGGTTGGCCAATGCATGGTCGGGGAAACTTGAGATGGGTCTGTTAAGTGGTTCCCGAATCAGAAGACTGACTCGGTTTCGCGACTCCAGTGCTTCGCTTCCCAGCATTGACCACGCTGCCGACTTCGCATTATCGGCAACAAACAGAATCGAAGTTCGACGCTCTTTGCCGCGAGTCGTTACCCATGTTTTACCTTGGTCTCGTGTGATCAGGATCATGCCATGATCACCGACAGTGCAATAATCTGTGCGATTGATGCGACAGGCTCCACGGATCGCAACGGGTATTTTTGTGGCTTGCAACCATTGGATTAACTCATTCAAAGATGACGACGTCGTGGTAGCTTGTTGGTTCTCGGTAGCCGTTGATGCGGTACGATTATCAACGGAATGATCATCCCATGTTTGTCCGCCATCGCGACTGATGAGTCTGTTGGTTAGCACGGCATGCGACCAATCACAGCGAGCTAGAANGGAGCCTTCNCTGATTTTTTCGAGCTTGTGAAACCGAGTCAGTTCTTCATCGTCAGCTCGTTGCCATGATTGGCCACCATCCTGAGACAACAATACTGCGCCACGGCTGATCCCGGTGATGCGATCGTAGTTTCCACCGGCGGCNACGGCGTTGTTCGTGTCGATCCAGACGACAGTTGATAGCGGGCAGTCGACGCCACTGTTCATGAGCTGCCAAGTTGTTCCGCCATCCACGGTTCGCAGTATCGTTCCACGATCGCCACAGGCGAGCCCTGTTTCGGGTGTGACGAATGCAACCGAACGAAGAGTCGCATCTTCGCGAAGTGAGCTCGTGGCACTGTAGTGCGGTGAGCGTTCCGGTCCCTGTGACTGCTGACCCCAGAGTGGGCACATTGAGGTCAGGCAAAGAAATACCCAAGCGATTCGCATCATGTAAGCCAGCCTTTGACGAGCATTGCGGTCAGTACCAGTGCCGTCCAACCAAGAAGCATGTTTGCAGCGACGTACAGGCCACAAGCTAACCAACGTCCTTCGTCGGCTAGGGCAGCTGATTCTCCGGCAAACGTGGAAAATGTCGTCAAGCCGCCGAGAAAACCGACACGAATCAGCAATTGGGAGCGTTCTGAGACACTGTTGGTAACCAGCACGACCTCGGCGAAACCCCCAATCGCAGCGCATCCGATCAGGTTGACGATGGTGGTGCCAATCAACGTCGACCCCCCCGGAATTGCAATCGATGCAACCGTTATCAGGTATCGACAGACGGAACCAACCGCACCACCGGTAGCGACTACCAACAAATTGAGCCAAGTTGTCATAGCGAGAGGCCGTTTTCACCATTGCCTAAGTTTCGGCACGAACTTACGTTAACGCATAGATTCGAGGTTTCTGCCGACGGCGTAAATGTCAGTTTTGGCCGATTCGCGAACCTGTTTCTTCGTCAGCCTGTCTGGCGAGCATTGTCCCGCACCTGATAACGCATGCAAACAAGCGTTCTTTGCTTGCCTGCTTTGTCTAATTCGCCTAGACCCAACCATTTAGAAGCATATGAGTACCGCGAGAGCCGCTACCGATCCCCAACTGATGACTGGCGCCGACATCTTGGTCAAATCATTGGTCGAGCATGGTGTTGATGTGCTTTTTGCCTACCCAGGCGGCTGTAGCATGCCGATGCACCAGGCTTTGACGCGTTTTGGAAGTTCCATTCGCACGATTCTTCCGCGTCACGAGCAAGGCGGAGCGTTCGCTGCACAGGGGTACTCTCGCAGTACAGGAAAAGTCGGTGTGGTGATGGCCACCAGCGGCCCTGGTGCTACGAACTTGGTCACAGCGATTGCGGATGCCAAGCTCGATAGCGTGCCTCTGGTCTGTATTACCGGGCAAGTGCCCACGAAGGCGATCGGAAGTGATGCTTTCCAAGAGACACCGATGGTGGAGGTCTGCCGCGGGATCACCAAGCATCATTATCTGGTGACAAAAGTCAGTGATTTGCCACGGATCATCAAGGAAGCCTTTCATATCGCTCAAAGTGGGCGGCCCGGCCCGGTTCTGATCGATATGCCCAAAGACGTTCAGCTGGGCGATTTGAATGACGTGGACATGGATCCGCCCATGGATCTGCCTGGCTACGAACCTGCCGCACCTGCGGTTCCCAGTGAGACCATTCGCCAGATCGCGGCAGCGATCAAGCTGGCCCGTCGCCCCGTCATTTACGCCGGAGGCGGTGTGGTTCTTGGCGAAGCGAGTGAGGAACTCCGTCAATTCATCAATAAAACAGGTATCCCAGTCACCACTACCTTGATGGGAATCGGTGCGGTATCGCCTGACCATGAGCGATCTTTGGACTGGCTTGGGATGCATGGAGCTGCCTATGCAAACTATGCCGTTCGAGATTGTGACCTGCTGATTGCTCTGGGAGTTCGTTTTGATGATCGTGTCACCGGCAAGGTTGAAGCATTCGCCAAAGATGCNAAGATTATNCACATCGACATTGATGGATCTGAGCTNAATAAGAACAAGACGGCTCACATTCCCGTACGTGCGGATGTGAAGCAGGCTTTGACCGAGCTGAACAAAGTGATTCAAAAGCCGGAAATCAGCGATTGGCAGGAGCACTGTCAGCAATTGAAAGTCAAGTTTCCCCTGACCTACGACAAAGACTTCGATGGGATCCTGCAGCAGCATGCGATTCAGGTTCTCAGCGATGTCACTGCTGACATGGACGCCTACATTGCGGTCGGTGTTGGCCAGCATCAAATGTGGGCCGCTCAGTTTTATAAGTTCCAACGACCACGCACCTGGCTCAGTAGCAGCGGATTGGGAACCATGGGCTTTGGCTTGCCAGCAGCCATGGGCGTCCAAGCAGCGAACCCCAACTCGCTCGTCATCGATATTGATGGTGACGGTAGCTTCCAGATGAATATCCAGGAGCTAGCAACCTGTTTCTGCGAGGATTTGCCTGTGAAGGTCCTGCTGCTGAACAATCAACATCTCGGCATGGTCGTTCAGTGGGAAGATCGCTTCATGGGACGTAATCGTGCCCATACCTACTTGGGACCAATTCATCACGAAGAGGCAGCCGGACCTAGCAACGCTGATCGTTTTACCTACGCCGAAGAGCGCTATCCTGATTTCGTCAAAATCGCTCAGGGTTACGGTTGTGGTGCGGCAACGATTCGCGAAAAAGCCGATTTGGAACCAGCCATTCGTGAGATGATCACTCACAAAGGACCGTACTTGCTGGATGTTCAGGTTCCCTACCAGGAGCACGTGCTGCCGATGATTCCAGGCGGAATGACCGTCGATGACATGATCTTGGAATAGACTGCACGAGACAGCTGCCCCGACTGAGGAAGCCGGTAGGCGATCAATTCAGCCGAATGCNGCGATTTCGATCGCGGCTCGGTGTTCTGACCCCAAAAGCTANGCGCTGAACGCACAGCTAGGCTCTGAACACACAGCTAGGTAGACCGCAGGCTGCCTGATGTGCTGGATCGAATGCACCCTCGCACTCGTCGAATTCATGCATTTTCGCCCTGTATCGTGATGATGACATGGCGACCACTGGCGTGGTTGCGATGTTCACATAGATAGATCCCCTGCCATGTACCGAGTTGTAATCGGCCATTACTAATCGGGATCATCACGCTAGCGCCCATCATCGAAGCTTTCACATGGGCGGGCATGTCGTCGCTTCCCTCGAGCGTGTGTACATAAGGCAGTGTCTCAGGCACCGCGTGGTTCATTGCGGTCTCAAAGTCTATCCGAACGTCGGGATCGGCATTTTCGTTGATTGTTAGCGAAGCGCTNGTGTGTTGGATGAAAACTTGCATCCATCCNACCCCGATGGATTCCAGCTCGGGCACTGAATTGACGATTTCATGGGTCACAAGGTGGAACCCTCGGCGAGCGGCTGGAAGCCGCAATGTTTTCTGAATCCACATGTTTGTTACTGTTTAACAGGGTGTAATGTCACAAGAAAAAAGTTTTTTTTGCGGCTCTCAGCGGTATCCACAACCTACCGTTTTAGCTGGCGNTTTGGAGNGNGNCAGCCACGGTTTGGCACTGGGGTAGTCCGGAGGATTTACCTGCCAAGTCGTTCTTTCTCCCGTGGGGATCGGCCAATGTTGTTTATTTCCCCCTTGGTTCTTGGCGGTCCTCGTGCAGACGATCTCGGCCTAATTCTTTACAGGCTGTGGGGGTGTGACAAAGTGACTGGTTTTCTGACCTTTGTGTGTTGTGGGGTAGGTCACTCAGAGCATTAGTTGTGACAAATTTTCTTGACTCATACGTAATCACGTCAATAATCACTGCATCGGGAAAGACTTGTGTTCCAAGGAAGTTGAGCACTAAGAACAAAACAGACCACGACCAAACGCAATGGCCAATTGGTAGGACCTGAGGCCTTCAGAAGAAAATTGGATAATAGCAGTTATGAGCCAATGCAAGAACGTGTTTGAGGCCATCCTACGCTACGGTCACGATGAAGACTTCGTGCCACAGCAGGACGAGAAGTTCATGGCCACAGACGCCCCTGCCGGCAGTGCAGACAAAATCGAGGTTCTCCGNCGTCGCGTTGAATTGGGCCAACCTTTGTGGCACACAACCGACCGCGTAGATTACAGCGGCCTGACCGGAGCGATCCGACCTCGCGAGTAGGTTTTATCGCCACTATCAAGCATTGAACCCTGAGTCCTCTTGGCCTCGGGGTTTTTTTACGCGCGGACATCAAATGNGAAATGACCACCTGGCCATCATGGGCTGAGTGCAATCCATGATGGCAGCAGGAAAACACTCACGTCGAGCAAGTCTGTCCATGTTTGGATGCCTACTGTGTAGATCGCCATACAGATAGTGGCTGTTTCGAAGATCCCAACAGGCCTCGTTCCTGTGCCAGTTGGGACAGTTTGCTCAGGGCACGACGCCCCACTACTCCCAGGTCCACGGTCCACTCATTCACATACAGTTCCACGTGCTGCATGAGGACGTGGTCGCTGAACTCCTGAGCGTATTGCCGCATGGTGGGTAGTGCTGATTCACGGTTAGCCAGGCTGTATTGGAGCGACTCGTGGACAATTGCTTGCACACGATCAATAACATCCGGAGCCAGTGTGTGGTCAGCCACAAGGCCACCCAGTGGCAACGGGCACTTTGTGAGTTCTTCCCAGCGTGTTCCCAGGTCTTCAACCAGTCCGAGTCTTTCGTCCTGCCACGTGAACCGTCCTTCGTGGATGCAAACTCCGAAGTCTGCCTGACCCGCCTTCAGTCTTGGCATAATTTCTGAAAACACACAGTGTTCGATTTGTGTCGATTTTGGATGAAACAGATCAAACAGCAGNTTGGCGGTTGTATGTTCACCGGGGCAAAGCGTNAGTTGCGAGTCGTCNGTGGGTTGCAAGCCNGGCCGTTTTGCGAGCAGAAGNGGCCCGACGCCAAAGCCAAGTGCAGAGCCAGATGGGAGCACACAGAATCGGTCACTCAGTGATAGAGCGGCATGGAAACTGGTTTTGGCAACATCAAAACGGCTTTCGAAAAGACGTTGATTCAACTGCTGGATATCGAGCAAATCGACTTGGAACTCCAGACCTTGCCAGTCCACCAACCGATTCAACAAGGCGTGAAAGGTAAAGGTATCGTTGGGACAGGTAGAGATGCCCAGTCGGATCACGTTTTTGGGTTGTTCTTGGGCGGACATGGCATGACTCTCGATGTTGCCAGGGAATCAAGAAGGCGAAGGCAACCATACACGATGCATGAGTTTGGTCGCGAGTTCAGCCGCCGCTTGAATCCCTTTCTCGATTTCCCAGGCATCCCGATTGCGATCACCGACTTCGTTGGAGATGCCTCGTACGATCTGTAGGGGTACACCCGCCAGGTTGCAGGCCATGGCAACAGCATATCCCTCCATGTCCTCGGCATTAGCCTCAGGGAATCTTTTTCGGCGAGCTGCGGCGGTTGCGGCAGAGTCAGATGCACTACAGCAAGTCAGTAGCGTTCCTGACGCTGGAATTCCATGAACGAATCCCGAGTCGAGGGGCAGTGTGTCACCAATCTCTGGTTGGGCGTCGGCACCTTCAAATTGATGCCACCCGAGTTGCGAAGCGCTCATGAACGAATCGCCGGTACCAACGCCGACACCGTCGCAGCACGTCTGTGTAAAGCGATGTGCTGAACCGACGGGATAACGTTCTGCGTCAAAGGTGCCGGCAATTCCAATCAATAACACCCGGTCAGGCTGGTACCTCGAAATCAGATTGCCAGCTCGAGCGGCGGCAGCGATCGGACCAAGACCACACAGCTGCATTGCGATGTCAGTGTGCTTGGGAGGATCAAGCACTTCCTGAAGCTGCTCCATTTCCATGGGNGTNGGGATGAGGATGAGGTTGGTCAAGTGGATTCAATCCAAGTTAGTAGCAAGAGTAAGCGATGAGTTTGAGCCTGATTTGCATGTGCCATCGCAATCGAAATTAAAATCCACGCTGAAGCCCTGGCGTGATATCAAGCTCCAAAGATGCGAAATCATCCCGCTTGATTTTCTCCAACGCGATGGCTCCCATCACTGCATTGTCTGTGCATAGGTTCATCGGTGCGATAGTCAGTTCAAAGCCGTCNNACGTTGCACGATGCTTCAGTTGATCACGNAGGTAACCATTGGCTGCAACTCCACCACCAACAATCAGACGCTCACATTGTANNTTTTTGACAGCTCTCGCGCTCTTNTTTACCAATACGTCGACCGCTGCCGTTTCAAATGACGCGCACAGGTCCGCCTTGGTCTGCTTNGTGATTTCAACCTTGGAAAAGTCCTGATGCCCTGGCCCCACAATGGCATATCGAACTGCGGTCTTGAGCCCACTAAAACTGAAATCGAAATTGTCAGCCTTCATCAGTGACCGTGGAAAATCAAATGCTTTTCGATCGCCACTTTCAGCAAGCTTGGAAACTGCTGGGCCACCTGGGAATCCCAGTTGCAGCATGGCACCCACTTTGTCGAATGCTTCGCCGACTGCGTCATCGATGGTTCCACCCAAATAGGATAAATCAATCGGATTGTGGCAATGATAAAGACTTGTGTGACCACCACTCACGACCAAGCCAACNCAGGGATAAATGTTGTGGTCGTTTACAAGTTGGCACGCATACAAGTGAGCATGCAGATGGTTCACAGCGACCAGAGGCTTGTCCCATGCGACGGCCAGTGTTTTTGCCGCTACCATNCCCACCAACAGGGATCCTGCCAATCCCGGCCGATCTGCAACTGCGATCGCGGTGATTTCTCGATGTGTGATGTTAGCNTGATTCANGGCAGAATCGATCACCGGTAGGATGCGTTCAAGATGGGCGCGAGCGGCCACCTCAGGTACCACACCACGAAATTTCTCGTGAAGAGCTTCCTGTGTCGCGATGCAATCACCCAGCACCGTACCCGTTTCCGAGATCACGGCTGCGGCAGTTTCGTCACAGGTCGATTCGATGGTCAGGATGGGCATACTTCAAGATTCGCCTNCAGAGNCNATTTTGGCAAGGTGTAGCAGAGAATCCCTGCGTCCGGCAGTATTCAGCGTCCGGCAGTGTTTNTNTCTGACATTTGTGCGATCAAGAGAGATCATTGCCCATTGCTAGTTGGTTAGCCAGTTGCCCATCGCTAATTCGGTCCCACCCAGCAACCGCGGGTGTGACAGAATACGAATCAGAAACAGGCAGCATCAGGCAAGTGTGAGCAGCAGGCTTACTCGTTAGGACTGTTCTTTCGGTTGAAGGATTTGCCAATCGCATGCATTTCAAAGCCGAGCGAGTCCATGGTTGCCTGATCAAGCAAGTTCCGTCCATCGAAAAGAAATGAAGGACGATGCATGGAGGCGTGGACTTGTTCAAAGTCGATTGTCTTGAATTCGTCCCATTCGGTCAGTACCGCAATGGCATGAGCATCATCGGCGGCTTCGTAGCAGTCTCTCGCAATGCTGATATTGTTCTCGACCAGCCAACGGTCTTTCTCTGTCAGGTGTCCACTCATATCAGTGCAGGCCGCCATCAGTTCTTGGCGGATCTGTTTTTCAGGCACACGTGGATCATGGATGCAAAGTCGTGCCCGCTCACGTAGTAGGTCACGGCAGACATAAATCGCTGCCGATTCACGGGTATCATTGGTGTCCTTTTTGAACGCGAATCCCCAGATGCCGATTTTCTTGTCAGAGACGGTGTTGAACATGGTTTTCACGATGTCTTCTGAGAAACGCCGCTTTTGATAGTCGTTCATTACAACGACTTGTTCCCAGTAATTGGCAACTTCACGTAAACCAAAGTGCTCGCAAAGGTAGACAAGATTCAAGATATCTTTTTGAAAACAACTGCCCCCGAAACCGATGGAAGCTTTTAAAAACTTGGGCCCGATTCGGGAATCGCTTCCAATCGCTCTTGCCACTTCATCAATATCAGCACCCGTTGCCTCGCAAAGAGCCGACATGGCATTGATTGAGGAAACACGCTGAGCCAGAAAAGCATTCGCAGTGAGTTTGGAAAGTTCGCTACTCCACAAATTGGTTGTCAGGATCTGGTCGCGGGGGATCCAACGTGCATAGACTGAGCACAGAGTTTCGATTGCTGCCTCGGATTCACCTCCAATGAGCACCCGATCAGGGTTGAGCAAATCATCGATCGCTGTTCCCTCTGCCAAGAATTCCGGGTTGCTTAAGACGTCGAATGTAGCACCGCTGCATTCGCTGCTGAGGATGCGTTTGACTGCTTCTGCAGTGCGGACGGGTAGTGTTGATTTCTCGACAACGATCTTGTGACCGGTGGCATTCTTGGCGATTTGTCGAGCACATTTCTCAATGAACTCCAGGTTGGCTGCACGCCCCGCCCCAATACCGAACGTCTTGGTCGGTGTATTGACCGAGATGAAGATGATGTCGGATTCCTGAATCGCCTCATCCACGTGAGTCGAGAAGGTCAGGTTTCTGCCCCGTGCTTCTTTGACGACTTCATCGAGACCCGGCTCATAGATGGGCAGATGGCGGGAATTCCAAGCATCAATACGTTCCTGATTTAGATCAACAACGTGAACGGCAATGTCTGGACATTGTTTAGCGATCATCGCCATGGTGGGGCCACCAACGTAACCAGCACCAATGCAGCAAATCTTCATGTTTATCGGTCGAAAGAGGGGGAGGAAGACGTCTTCCTTTACGTCACAGCCAGCGTCTTTGGCTAGGTCATTATCTCTTGTTCCGTGCTTGAAACTTGAGTTTAGTCCGATCTAGCCCGTTTGCAGCAGCACGGAAGACGGAATTGCTTTTTTCTGGTCTGCCGAATCCTGCGGAGGCAGGAGGCAGTAAGAGTTTGTACAGCAGAAGGGCATGAGTGAGTTTAAGCCGTGCATTTCGCTCGGGCAGAGTTTCCGCCGGTTGCACTGCTAAATACCGTTGCTTTGGTCTGGATTGCACTTTTGGTTGTCCTAACACGTCACCATTGGCATCGTTGTGAATCCACTAGCTTGCCTGTTTGTCCCTTCCTACCCCCGACAATCTTCTCCAGTTTTGCTATCCTCTTACCGTTAAATGATGGCTTTCCAGAAGTTTTTTTCATAGGCGAGTGTGATGACCGGAGCTATGTGTCGTTGGGGTTTTTTGAGTACGGCTGCGATAGCCAGAAAGAATTGGAAAGCTGTGCACCTTTGCGGAAACGGGAGAGTGTCGGCCGTAGCGAGTCGCTCGGTGGCGAAGGCTCAGTCGTTCATCGATGAATGCATGGCTGAAGTCCCTCAGCAACAGGAGGTTTCTGCCGTAGGTTCTTATGCTGATTTGATCGAGCGTGAGGATGTGGATGCGATCTACATTCCACTGCCTACTGGTTTGCGAAAAGAATGGGTCCTCGCTGCAGCCAAAGCAGGCAAGCATGTGCTGGTTGAAAAGCCTGTTGCCAATAATTTGGAAGATGCCCAAGCCATGGTGGATGCTTGCGCAGACGCGGGCGTTCAGTTCATGGACGGCGTCATGTTTGATCACAGTAAAAGACTGGCCGAAATATGTGAACTGTTGAAGACCGAAAGTGCGGTGGGTAAGTTGCGACGGATCAGTACCCACTTTTCTTTCAGTGGCGATAGCTCATTTCAGCAGTCAAATATACGCACAGACTCAGTTCTTGAGCCTCATGGATGCTTGGGAGATCTGGGCTGGTACTGTATCCGTATGACATTGTGGGCAGCTGGTTTGCAAATGCCAACGCACGTGACGGCGCGGACAATCACACCGTTGCAGGGCAAGGATTCCGAGGGAGACGTGCCGGGTGAATTCTCTGCCGAGTTGTTGTTTCCTAATGGGTTGTCAGCCGCGTTTTATTGCTCATTTCTGACCAGCAACCAACAAACCGTCTTACTGTCCGGCAGCGATGGTTACTTGACAGTCGATGACTTCGTCTTGCCCTTCTATGATGCAGAGGCGGCATGGACGGAACACGACCATGTGTTAGACATTGATAATTGTCGTTGGAACTTCCGTCAGCACTGTGATCGCAAGGCCGTTCCCGAGTATGCATCTGGTGAGCCAAATTCTTCTGAAGTCAACATGGTCAGGACGTTTGGGAATTGTGTCTTGGGCAAAAGGTTGGATGCCAGCTACGCTGAGCTGACAATCAAGACACAGAAAATTCTTGATGCTTGCCGTCGCAGTGATGCTGCGGGCGGTGTTCAGATAGAGATCTAGAAATCTGCCTATCACGGAGGCACAGTGATGACTGAGGGCATGATCCGATGCTGGAGATTGCGGATGAGATGGTACGGGCTGCACCCATGGAATACTGTGTACCATCCACCGGGGAACGCACCTACAATGGCCGGGGCACCACGGCTCCTGGATGTGTGCGAATATCCGCTGGGACGCCGGTTTTTGCGACCATACTCGCCAAGGCTGCGGCGGTTGGTCGACCTGCTGGCCGCTGATTTCTCTGATAGTGCGAAACCTTATTATTGGTTTTGACGCAGGAGAAGATTGGATTTGCCGTTTTTCTGCATACGCGAACCTAGTGTCTTCCATGCACGATGAAAACTATCGCGACCCGAGCAAAGAAACGAGCTTGCGGATCCAGAATGCCAAGGAGACGCTGCTGGAGCGTTCCAAGGCAAGCCCTTCACCATGGAATGAAGGAGATTGTCTGGACGGGTTCCTGTTAGAGAAGAAACTCGGAAGTGGTAGTAGCGGAGTTGTTTTCCGGGTTTTCGACACCAAAACTGAACGACGTTGTGCTCTAAAACTGTTGAAAAGTTGCTCGCCGGATGAACTTCTACGCAACAAGTTGGGGTTCCGACGAATGATGCCCCTTGCCCACCCCAACCTGCTGCGGGTGGATCGTATCTACCAACTGGGTTCTTACATCGCACTTTCAATGGAAGAGGTGAAAGGTGTCACGTTCACCGAGGCTATCAAGGAGTATCGTCAGCTTGACCCTGTGAAAGCGTACCGGCAGTTGCTTTCCTTGCTGAGAGATTTTGCAACTGGTCTTGATGTGATGCATTCTCACGAGTTGCTGCACCGCGACATCAAGCCGGATAATCTGATGGTGGATGAATCGGGAAGAGGGCGGATCATTGACTACGGTTTAGTGGAATCGTTTGGCTTGAATCGCAGTATCGGTGGTAGAAGCAACTTTCTGGTAGGAACGCCCCACTTCTTTCCCCCCGAAGTCATTTGCACGCAACTCTATTTACCCGCGGGCGATATTTTCAGCCTTGGTATTTCAATGCTCGAGGCAATTTATGATTTGCAACCGGAATCAAAAGAACAGCATTCAGGTTTAGAGCGATCGCGAGAAAACCAGCGTACCGATGCAGAGCAGATTGAGGCTGCGGTCCGAACGCTGCCCGATTCTGTTCCTGGCGTTATTTTGGATGCCTGTCGGGAAATGTTGGAACAGGAACCGTGCGATCGTCCCACGGCAATGACGCTGTCCCGCTTGGGAATGCCAGCATCGCATTCTGTCTCGTGGCACAAGCAGGAACCACTCATTGGCCGACGCAACGAAAGTGGGAAATTATTCAACTGGGTTGAGGACGTCTTTAGCGGGGAATTGGGTCGCTTTCATCTCACCGGCCCGGCGGGGATTGGTAAGACACGCTTGCTCGATGAAGTCGTCGATTACATCGAAGGAAAAAAGTGGGGGCAGGTGTTTAGGGCCCGATGTCGATTGCGGGAGGACCATCCAATGCAGGCATTCGACCAGATCTGCGATGCCGTTGCTAATCGATACATGCTGGATGATCGCGAACCGATGACGTTGGATCCCGTCAGCGTAGAACTGTTGAAAGGTGTGTTTCCGGTACTTGGAAATGTCTTGCAGCCCGACATGCGAATCTCCTTCAACGAGACATCTTCGGTGGGGATGGACAGGTTCATTGCAGCGATCCGGTTGACCAAACAGTTGCGGCAAGTTGGGCCTCTGTTTCTCGTCGTTGATGATTCTCAGTGGGCAGACCGTGATACCTTAAATCTGCTTGATCAATTGCAGTCTGCGGTGGGTGATGCCGGGTTGGGAATCATCACTGCCTCGCTCGAAGAGAGCGATCCACAGCGAGCGTTGGCAACCCATACTATCAATTTGAATCCACTGAATCTTGAAGAGTCGCTAGCGATGATCAAGCGGGCCGCGGATCGTTGGAATGTCGAAATCAGTGATGGCATGCTCAATGAAATGGCGTTGTCCGCACAGGGAAGCCCATTTCGGTTGCAGCAGTTGACTGATGAGTTGCGTCCCGGCGGAGCGGTTGCGAATTTGACTAGTGAAGGCATGAATACTTTGCCCAGTCTCGATCGGATCTGGAAACGGCGTTTAGAGCGTCTTAGTGATGAGGCTCGCGGAATTCTGACTTATGTTGTGACTTCAGGTGGTTACGTTTCTACTCAGCAACTGGGGGAACTGACGTGCCAAGGTGAAACTGTTGACGTCGCCATTTCTGAATTGTCGCAGCAAGGCCTCGTGATTGACGAGGCGACTGGCGGCGAGTGCATCACGATCTTTCACGACCGTGTAGCGGGTGAATTGATTGCGAATCTTCCACAACAGGATGTACAGTTGGCGCATCAGGCTTGGGCTGCGTTGTTGATGAAGCAACAGGGTTCAGCACTGCTTGCAGCCCGCATTGCCGGGCATCTGTTTGCTGCAAACAAGCCAACGCTAGCTGTTCCTCATGCAATCGCCGCTGCTCAGGATGCTGAGCGGCGACTCGCAATGACTGAAGCTGGAAGATGGTACGGGCAAGTTATCGCCCAAGTAGATGATCCAGAGAAAGTGATTTTTCTCCGCAAGGCTGCACGCTGTTATGCATCAGCCACGCTGCCTGTCGAGGCATCATTGTATTATCAGGAATTATCAACCCTCGTTGACGGTGATGAGTCAATCGAGTGCCGGCTCATGGCGACCACTTTGCTGCTCCGATGTGGGCGTTTGGAGACCATTGATGATCGGTTGTACGAATTGGCGGTAATGCTGAACGCTCCTGTTCCCCGAAGCTTTCGAAAGAGTTTTTTTGGGGTGGGCGGAAGATTCGGGCAATCGATTGCGACCGAGGCAAAATTACTGGTCGATTCCCTGCGAAGTTTTTTGCCTCGGCGGAACAAAGTAAAGCCATTACGGCATATAGATTTTGTTGATCCCGATTCCAGTGCCTGTGAATCGATCAAGCTGGACCGACAGCGTTTGCGAATGTGCATGATGCTCATTCGCCCCTTGACTTTCTTTGATCATATTTACGCCTATGATTTGTGCATCGCGTACTCAAGACTTGCCAAAAAGTGTGGTAGTAGGATCGAGGAGGTAGAAGCGATGATTATTGAATCTGTCTTCAATTGCTACGAAGTCGGAAAGATGCGTGATGAGGCGGAGAGTAATCTGGCTTTGATCCGCCCCGAGGTCGAGCAGCTCCAGAGTCATCAGGTCTCGGCTGCATGGTGGTCCGGGATCGCATACTCGCACGCACTTTCCTGCCGATGGTCGCATGTGGTGCATCCGGCTCGTACCAGTTTTGAAGAATTTCAACATGTGGTTGGAGTGAGTGGGTTCGAGGGAGCTCAGATGCTGTGGCTTGATGTCTGGGCCAATTGGTTCCTCGGAAATTGGAATGAAATGTTTGAGATCACGACAGGTATGTCGGATGATGCTTTGAGACGTAGTGACTTTTTTCAGCTCGCACTGATGATTGGTGGTTTCGGAAAAGGAGCTTGGTTGGGACGCGATCGCGTCGATGATGCATTGCAGTTGCAAAAGCGTTGTAAAGATTTTGCGTCTGATTCAACTACTCCAAATCCGTTCACCGTTTTTGATTATGTGGCGAGAATTCAGGAGTGCATCTATAAAAAACAATTTAAAGAAGGATGGCGGATCTACCAACAACTCGATNGCAGNTTGCGAGAGTTNCCTCGTGCNACCGTNCAGCTCGCAAGGGTNTCAGCTNTNGCTGTGGGNACATTGTTGGCGATNCANCAATTCGCTCAAGAGCAAAATGNGGACTGGCTCAAGCGTGTCCGATCAATGACANCAGAACTGCGNCGTGAACGTATTCCCTTCACGTTGATGTTGGCTGACTATTANGANGGATTGACGTTGTTGCNGNTCAGNCACCGNNCTGGTAGCGNGCAAGGCGTGNGTCCAATGCAGGGCCGTTCTTCGATCNGCACGCACACAAGCAGAGCANCAACATCTCNTGCCTTACGTGCTTGCGGCAGAAGATGCTTTGAACGAAAGCGAAACGGGACAATCATCTGATCTGCTGAAAAGCCGGATGTTTCAGCATGGGGTCGTCAATCCAGAAAGCTTCAGCAGACTCTATACGGTCAAACTCTGATAACTGAATGTTAAACAGGCAACCCGTTGGGGGGGCTTTGGGGGAAGGGATGAACTTGTCTGGATGGTACCGAACGGCGAAGGGTTTGCCTCGAATCGAGACGGTTGACCGTCTTTTTACCCCATCGCATTCACGTGACGCATGGCGGGATTTTGAGCGAGGCAGGAGCGCTTTTCCCTTGTGACAGGCTGCGTACGGGGTTCGGGGTCAGCGATGTATCTGGATGATCGGTGGAGCGAATGCACTGGCATGCACGGTAATCTGATTGATTCATGAAAAAACAAGCCGATTCTCCCCTTGCCGATGCTGTTCGCAACTCGCTAGCCTTTCATGCATGTGCCATGCTTTACGTTGGGTGACCGACGACTTATCTGTCCATGACACTTTTGGCATCGCGTTTCTCTTGCTCCAGTTCATCACGCAGTGACCATAGCAATTTGTCCGGTTCTTCTAAACCAAAATCGCTAAGTTCTGATTCATGGTCAGAACGTCTCGCCGAACGATATCAGTGCGTTTTTTCGCCTGCGTTGATCGATTGGTTCGATTCCGAGATCTGGCAACGCCACAGCTGTGGTGAATATTGCTGTGCTGTTGATCCGGCTTTGTTGTTGTCTGATGCTCCCGAGCCCATTTGGCCTGGACTGATGAGCTGCGACCTGATTCCATTGATCGGAAATACTTCTGGTGACTGGTTGTGTGTGCGTGTTGATGAGGACAGCAAGGCAAGTGAAGTTGTGCAGTGGTACCACGGTGGTGGGGATTGGATTCCCTGGGGAAGGGACATCGCCCAGGCGATTGTGTTCGACGGTCTTATCGAGCGGATTTCGCATGATTCAAGGCGTCATGCGATTCCTGCTATTTTTCCACGTTCGACTGGTCACGCGGAAGGTGATGACGAGCTGCTCAACTGGGCCTTTGGCCACTTGCNTGACGGTTTGGCCGAGTCACTCAAGATGGCTGGCAATTCTGAGCAAGTCGCGGCTTGTTTGCTGGACGCCCAAGTGTCAGAGGTGGCGATACACTGCGAATTGATTTTGAAAGCACTGTGCCATTCAGATGTGGAATCATTGCAGCTTGCGATCGGGCTGGATGCTGAATCGGTGGGTAGAAACCAACTCACAGAGTGGGTCTTTGATCATTCGAGAATTCCTGATAAGCATCGTCAGCAGATCGTGTCTGGTAAGCATGCGGTGGAGTTGGTCGANCAGAATTGGGATGCCGCAGCATCGCATGCCAAGGCGGTAACAACGCTGGCCCCACACCTTGCCTGGGGTTGGGAAATCCTTGGCTATTGCGAAGAGCGGTCCGGTCGCACCAAACTGGCGATTGATGCGTATTCCAAGGCTGTCCGTTGTTCAGTATTTACAGATCAGTCTGTGCGTCTAAATACACATTGGGCAACCGATGATGCATCTAAGTTCAGCATCGAGCGAATGCGTCAATTGGATGAGGCCGCGATTGAAAAATCAGAGTACTTGTCGACGGTCTCGAAGGCCGAAAATGCTGACCGCAGAACAGCNGTGACAGATTATTGGACGCAGCGAGCTGTCATGCACCTTGCGGCCGGAGAAGTTGCCGATGCATACGATTGCTACATGGCGGCTGGTTGGGATCTAGGTGCCGGACCGATCACTGTCTACGGCGAAATTCTTGAACGAGTTCACGAGACCGCCACTCAGTGTGGACAGCGAGGGCGAGCCGAGTTGGCTGCAACTCACCGCAGGTGCCTGAGTGATCGCTACGGGATCTGAGTCGCTGCTGCTTTCTGTATGCACTGATCGTGACGTTTACTGATTAGCTCTCTTGGCCTGCGTAACGCAGGCTTCTGATAATGGCGGCTTGTACTTCAGACGCATCGACTTTTGTTGCAACTTCCATGTTGACAGGCCACTCAGGACGCAGACGCTGGTCGAATACGGTGGCGCCACGTGTTAGCGAACCACGATGTTCCACCTTGCCACGCATGCTGGACCATTGAAAAAGATCTGGTTCCAGCACCGCCATCAAGGCGGTGGGGTCGTAAAGCGAGATCAATTCACGGCCCAGATGCCTGTGTGCCATTCGAAAAGCAAAAGGCATGATCTTGTGCAGCAATGATCCGGCACGTGTAAAACGAGAAGGCAGCTTTTCAAGCAATTCGACACCAAACTGCACTTGGTCAGTCACATCGAGCGGTACCAGGCTTTTGGTGGTAGCCGAATCGAATATTTGGTCGGCGCTCTGAGGATCGTAAAACATGTTGCTTTCAGCCGTGGGGGATGCATTTCCCGGATGGCTGACAGAACCTCCACTGATGACAAGATTGTTGATCAGTGGAATGGCAGTGGGGTCACGTCGACAAAGCCGCGCGAGATTGGTGAGTGGGCCGAGACATACCAGCGTGATGGAGTTCGGATTTTGGTGCACCAGCTCCGAAATTACTTTCTCGCTGGGCGTTTGGTGTTGTCGGCCAGAGGGCTCAAAATTGCATCCTCCCAAGCCATCATTACCGTGCAGCACATTATCATCTACCACAGGGGGGGTGTCGGCAGCAGTCGCTTTTCCAATCCTCGGATAGCGAGGTGGGTCGAGTTGTCCGACAATTCCGGTTACGTTCGTGGTGGCTTGTGATGCTTCGATAGTGCCAGCGGCAGCCGTGATCGCGAGCACTTCCAGTCGGGGGTCAAATAGAGCCATGGCAATCGCCACAGCATCGTCGATTCCCGGATCACAGTCGATAATAATCTTGCGTGTCATAAGAACAGTTTAAGTTTCCATGGTTGGCACGACGACCCCGAAATCGACAGACGCTAATATTTCCTTGTTGCAGATCTGCATGTCACCCAACTTTCCCCGCTTTGACACAATTATCCAACCAAAAATCAAGCTGCCATGAATTCAAGTTATCCCAATGAATCGCTATTTCAGCAAGCAATCTCGCATGCCCAGCAAGGGGATGATCTGAGCGAAGAGCACACTGGCGATCTGATCGATGCCATGCTGCAAGGAGCTGCTGACGAGCAACAGGTTGCTGACTTGTTGCTGGCCCTCAAAGCGAAAGGCGAAGCTGTCAGTGAATTGGTGGGTGCAGCCAAGGCGATGCGACGCCACATGACCCGAATTCCACATCACCATGACATGCTGCTTGATACCTGCGGGACTGGTGGCAGTGGTAGTGGAACATTCAATATCAGCACCGCTGTCGCTATGGTGGCTGCCTCGTGTGGTCTGCCTGTCGCCAAACATGGGAATCGTAAGGCGACCAGCCTGACGGGTTCAGCGGATGTTCTGGAAGAGCTTGGTGTGGGTATCGAGTCAGAGGCGGATGTTGTGGCTGAGCGATTGGACAAAATTGGAATCTGCTTTTGTTTCGCTGCTAAACTCCATCCTGCCATGCGGCATGTGGTTGGTGTGCGGCGTAAGCTTGGCGTCAAAACATTGTTCAATCTGCTAGGCCCTTTGTGCAATCCAGCAGGAGCAACCCATCAATTACTGGGAACCTCCAGTTCGGACGCTCAGGCCAAGGTTGCTGCCGCGATTCGGCAACTTGGAACAAATCGTTCCTTCATTGTTTATGCAGAAGATGGCCAGGATGAGGTCTCACTTGATGGGACAACCACCGTGATCGAGGTTTGTGATGACCAGGAGACCAGTCACCGATGGACAGCAAGTGATTTTGGTTTACTGCCCGTCGGACATGAAGCATTGTCGGCTCCGGATCCAGCAGCCAGCGCTGATATCATACGCAGGCTGTTTGCTGGCGAGCCGGGACCCTGCCGCGATACAGTCATTGCAGGTACCGCTGCAGCACTCTTCCTGACCGGAAAAGCAGATTCCTTGCAAAAGGGGGCAGCCACCGCCGCCGAAGCCATCGATCAAGGAGCCGCGGCAGATAAGCTGGCTCAATTAGCAGGCGTCTGAGTGGTCACCGGTGGGGAAGAGGTGGATGTGTCTGCTGGTTGGCTACCACGGCCCCAGTTTTCAAACCACTCCGATAGTGAGAGTTTCAAGTCGTCCCGCTCTTTCTCGATCGACTTGTTGAGCTTGCCAACCAACTTTTCATTTTGCCGTTTTACCAGACGCTCAATCAGAATGTCTTCCAGCAGTTCACCCCATTGCTCGGCAACATCACCGCCGATATTGCTGACACGATCCACTTCGAAGTGTTCCATCACCAATGCTGCTTTCTGAACGGTGGGGGCAATCACTAAGCCTGGTGGGATTTCTCCGTAGTTCGCATGGAAGCCTACCGATAGCGTTGAGTTCAACCGGATTCGTGCTTTGCCAACTACCGTTACGCTGAATAGTTTGACGCCTAAATTCCAACGTTGGACACGTGCTTCAAATTCCATGGGCGAAACGACCGATGATGTGATCGTCCAGCTCTGTTCCCCTGTTGTCGCATCAATAATCGGAATCACGTCGGTGATTTTGATGGCGGGAGGCACATCGGGAAGCGTCACTTCATACTTGACCCATCTTCCCTGCTCTAATTCTCGATGTCTGCGATTAGTGCGAAGTTTGAATCCATCTATCCGCATTTTAACGCCTGCCCAAACACGTTTTGTGCCTCCCCAGTTTTTATCACCATTCATGGTGCGGGGGATGTGCTTGGATGCTTTGGTGGCTAACCACTGAACTGAATCTTTGGCTTGGTCGCTGTTGATTTGGAGTGTTTGAAGGTCGTTCTGGGTTTCAGATTTTTGTGCTGATGTGGAATCGGTTTGCGCCAGAGACAGTTGATTGGCCAGTTGGGTCAACAGAAGTAGCAGCAGACTGCGAACCAGAATTCGATGATGCGATTGCATGAGGGTATCTCGAAGAAGGGCTTTCACCGCAAGCAAAATTACCGACGTTCTACTTTGACTTTCCTTCGCGATAGCTTGGCGGGGCCACCACAGTTGGCGGGGCCACCACGGGTAAGGCGGTTCGCGAAGGCAAGTGTCAACGAAGTCAACGAAAACAGTTAATGTCTATCGCAGGATGATCGGTCCCTGTCGATACCGCTGCCTGCTCTCATGCTCAGGACATGCCTCATGGAAGACTGCACAGGATCCCGTTCGTGGCTACCGAAACATCAAAGGCTGGCGGCGTAACCTGAGAGCATCAGCTGCAAACTAAATTCGGCAGGATCATGGGTAGGTGTCTGAGGCTGGGGTGGGGAAGCGTTGCAGTAGTGGTTTTTCTCTTGCTTTGAATCCGAAATGGCTCTTCCAATGCTTGCATTGAGGGCTTAGCTCAGAGGTGAACCTGCTGCCTAGAAAGGTGGGAGGTTATGGGCAGCGGTAGCAAAATCGAATTTGACGGCGTTCGGCCGGTGTGGGGCATGTGCGAAGCTGATGCTTCAGTTCTGAGTTTCCTACTTTTGGTTTCCAGTGCCTGCGACGCCAACAGCCAAGATGACAGGTGTGTCATTCATGCGTTCAAGTGATGGTTGCTGTAAGAGTGGTGACGCAGGTAATTTACGTCCACATCATCTTCCAAGCTGTTTTCTACTTTGGTCGGTCATGTTGCTGAGGCCTCTGAGTTGGCGGCATCGCCAGTTTGGTTGATTTGAACAAAGGCCTTGAGTACTTGGAGACCGTTGGTTTGACTTTTTTCAGGGTGAAATTGGGTAGCGAAGAGGTTGTCCTGTCGCACCATGGCGCAAAACTTTCCTCCGTAATCACATTCCAAAGCGATGATGGAGGGATCTGCTGGTCTCACGTAGTAGCTGTGGACAAAGTAGAAATGGCTATTTTCAGGTGTGTCAGCGAGGATGGGGGCATCGGCTAGTTTTGTGACGGTGTTCCAACCCATGTGGGGAACTTTGTAGCTTGATGGCAGATCGAAACGCACAACGTCTCCTTTCAGAACACCAAGTCCTTCGTGTTCACCATTTTCGAATCCTCGCTCAAAGAGCAGTTGCAAACCGAGGCAAATACCAAGGAAGGGGCGGTTGGAGCGAATGAAATCGACGATGGGAGCGGCGAGGTTACGGCGGTGAATTTCGGCCATCGCGTCACCAAAAGCACCCACTCCGGGCAGAATCAGCTTTTCTGCGGAAGCGATTTCCAGGGGGTCAGAGCTGATTTTTGCTTGACCTCCGACTCGCTCAATTCCTTTTTGAACGCTTCGAAGGTTTCCCATCTGGTAGTCGACAATGGTAATCATAGTGGCGGTTTGGCGTCGAAATCGGTCATGCACGGTAAGTCACTGCGATCATTAGCGTACCGAAAACCGGAAGAGACAGAACCCACCAAGCAGGTTCACGGTCATCCCCGCCGGTCTCGACGTTGGCAATTTGGCGTTCTCCGTCTAACATCGTGAACAAACCATGCCGCAATTCCCTCTAGATCCTTGAATGATGAGCCAGTCGCTTGAATCTCTGACTCGTTTGATGCAAACCTTGCAAGAACGAGCCGAAAAACGTCCTGCTGGTTCCTACACAACCAAGTTGATGGAAGGTGGCGCCGCGAAAATTGGTAGCAAGATTCGCGAGGAAGCCGAGGAGCTGATCGAAGCTGCCGCTGAAGCGGGCGACGAGGGACGAAAGCATTTTGTTTACGAAGCCGGGGATCTGATTTATCACACCATGGTCCTGTTGGCGTGGCGTGGCGTTGATCTTCATGAGGTCGCTCAGGAGTTGGCTCGCCGCGAGGGAACCTCAGGACTGGTTGAAAAAGCAAGTCGTCCTACTGACAGTGACTCGATATCATCATCCTCTGAGAGTGAGTGAAAACTTTGGACTCTGGAAATAATTTACGGATCGGCTTGCCCAGTAAGGGGCGTCTAAGCGACATCGCGGGCGATCTGCTGAAGCAAGCAGGGCTGAGTTTCCGACGGCAAAGTCGGGGCCTTTTTGCTCGTGTCAGCGGCTTGCCAGTAGAGTTGATTTTTCTGCGCACTGATGACATCCCAACCCTGTGCGCCGAGGGGGCGATCGACATGGGGATCACAGGTAGTGACCTGTTGGAGGAATCAGGTGGTAGTGCCGAAGTGCGAATGAGACTTGGCGTTGGGCGGTGCCGACTAGCTATCTGTGTTCCTGACGATGCAAATCTGAACTCAGCCGCGGATCTTGATGGTAAACGCATCGCTACAAGTTTTCCTGCCATCACAAAGCGTTACCTCGCCAAACATCAAGCGAGTGCCCATCTAGTTGCCTTGTCAGGATCGGTCGAAGTGATGATCCAGTTGGGCGTCGCCGATGCCATTGTTGATCTTGTTGAAACTGGCAGCACGTTAGCAGCCAATCGACTAAGGATTCTGGAAGAAATTGATTCGTACGAAACTGTACTGATTCAAAATGACCGATGCCGGGATACCGAAACGGCGGACCGAGTAGTGCGGCGACTCGAGGGCGTGGTGATCGCTCGCGACTATTCGTTGCTGGAATACAACGTGCCACGAAGCAAACTGGAAGCCGCTGAGGCCATTACACCCGGTTTTAATTCACCTACCGTTAATACACTCGAAGACCCTGAGTGGTGTAGTGTGAGAGTCATGGTCAAACGTGGCGCTGTGATTGATGCCATGGAACGCCTCGAAACTGTAGGCGCCTCTGCGGTTATTGAAACTCCTATTTCCAATTGCCGTCTTTAAAAATATTGCAGGAAGGTTCAATGTCTGAACAAGCTGAAATGCCCATCGAAATCGATGTCGCTACGGTCAACGAGATGCAGCAAAAAGAGGAAGCATTCTTGCTGCTCGATGTTCGTGAGCAAAATGAGTATGACATAGCAAAAATCGAAGGAAGCGTTTTGCTGCCGATGAGTGAGTTGCGATTGCGGCTTGAAGAATTGGAACCACATCAGGACTCACGCATTGTGGTGCACTGCCATCACGGTGGACGTAGCATGCAGGTGACACAAGCTCTGCGAGAGAGAGGGTATGCCAATGCACAGAATATGGCTGGGGGAATCGATGCCTGGAGTCTGCAGGTCGATTCCGGTGTGGCACGCTATTAAATTGCCCACCAACTGCGGTACCCAGCCCAACGATCCCACTCGTGCTCTCACAAGTCTGGTGGGAAAAGCGGGTGGGGAATTAGCCAGTGTCGCCGTGAACTTCACGTTTTCACTTCTGCAACGCAGTCCTGAACGCCAGAACTACTCCAGTCCTGAACACCACAGCTAGTCCAGTCCTGAACGTCAGGACTTGCGATTGTTGCGTGTGTGGGTCACTTATTGACTCGTTCGTGAGTCACTTACCGACTGTTGTGACGAGGTGACCTTTGATCTCGTGTCGAATGGAAAAGTCCGCGCGATCTAAAGATGCCTCAGGATGTCATTCGCGAAAACGACGACCATCAGCACCAGCAGCGCTAGGACGCCAGCCAAGGTGAGTCTGAATTCGAGTTGTTCATTGGCACGTTTGCCTGCGACGAGCTCATAAATCAGGAATACCATGTGACCGCCATCCAAAGCTGGGATGGGCAGGAAGTTCAGGATTGCCAAGTTCATGCTGAGCATGGTCAGGAACATCAGTTGAGGTGATATTCCTTTTTCGGCTTCGTTCTTGGCAATGTTGACAATTTCCAGCGGGCCGCCCACGTGCCGAAGTTTGATCTTTCCACGCGGCAGCATCCGTAGGAAACGGATCACGTCGTTGAATCTTCGATATCCTTCCTTGACTCCGAGCGTGAGTGCTGAGCCAAGCGAGGTTGCTTGCTGGATCGACTCGGTTGGTGTGAACGCGACGCCACGTTCGAATTGATTCCTCTCATCAGCACTGACGACGAGCGTTGATTCAATCACTTTGTTGTCGTCTGGGCGATTGGCAATCACCTTGAGCTCGGTTCCTTCCGGCAGCAGTTGAATGGTTTCGATCAGGGCGTTGAGCGGGGAAACGGGGGTGATCGTCCAACCCGCTTGCAGTTGGTCCATGATCAGTTTGAAACGCTCATCGTTCAACGCTTCATTGCCGGGCAATGAGCCTACAAGTTGCACTTCCTTGATTTCATCACCTGGTTGAAGTGATACATCATCATTGTCGGTTTCAGTGTTTGCTGCATTTTTTGCCGCCGCGAGCATTTTCGAGATCACGGGCTGTGGTTGATAGGCAAAGCCCACAGCATTGATTGCGATTTCGCCAGCAATACTTTGGTTCGGTGGCAGGGTTTGAGGGGAAGCCACTGGTGTGATAGCGAGTTCGACTATTTTCGCATCATCACCATCACCTCGACTGACGGTGACATTCACCGTGTTTTTGGCACCAACAAGATCAGTTGCCATTCCGTATGCATCCGGTGCCGTTGTATCACCGTAGCTTTGAATCACGTCGCCAACTTGCATGCCAGCTTTGGCAGCAGGGCCATTCTCGACCAACGCAACGACAGGGCCGATCGCAAATCTGACTCCAAGTGACTTGGAGGGCTGTGGCGGCAAAGCAACTGATTGCTCGCTTCCATCTGCCCGTCGCAAAGTCAGTTGGATTGTTTTGTTCGGGTTCGAATAGAGGTAATCAAAGAAGGGCGTTCCGGGCACGATTGCCTGTTCATTGATCGGCGTTCCATCATAGGCAATGATCGAAGCTCCCCCGTCCTGCTCTGTAAAAATCTGCGAGGCAACGGTGCCCTGCCACGTGTACGGGGTGGCGGCGAGTGTCGCGACATTCGGGATGGCGATCCCAATCATTCTCGCATCCTTCATTTCAGGGCGAGATTGTGTTACCAGTTCAAAATTGCGGGTACCGTTTTCGTACTTGATTTCAACATCGATGGGTTTGTCCGGATTTTCCAATCCATCGGTCAATATCTCCATTTTCATTTCACGGAAATGCATCTCTGGATCACTCCAGGTGCCGACCGAAACGACTTTACCGCCAGGTTCGATTCCAGCCTGCCATGCCGGACCGCCGGGAACCACACCACCAACGATTGCCGGGCTGTATCCAACGCCGTAGCCGTACGCAATCGCGGCGAACAGAACGCCCGTGATCACATTCATGACCACACCTGCGCTGATGATGATCATTCGTTGCCAAACTGGCTTCGCTGGAAAGCTCCGTGGGTCAAGTTTTGGTGCCGCATGTTCTTCAGATTCCTCACCTTCGCTCTCGACCTGAATGCGTTTTGCTTCTTCTTCCTGCTTGCGCGGGTCATCATCTTGCCCAAGCATTTTCACGTAACCGCCTAGCGGCACAATTCCGATGCCATACTCCGTTTCGCCGTAACGGAACTTTCCCAAGGTGCGTGGGAATTTGATGGGGCCTAGACGGATCGGGACATCGAATCCCACGTAGAACTTTTCACATTTCACACCAAATGTTTTGGCAGCGACGAAGTGTCCGAGCTCATGGACAAAAATGACCAGTCCTATGCCTAGTGCAACTCGCCCGTAAAGGGCGAATGACGAGAACAGAGAAACGAGGAAATTTGAGCTCTCGTCTGCTGCCAACAGAAGATGAGTGGAGAGAAATTCGAGCAACATTCAGGATGCCTTGTTCAGGTTCAGGCGGGTGTCAGGTCTTGGTGCAGGCTGGATCGTACGCAGTCACTACGCTGATGCAGTACGTAAGATTATGTCATTTCGACCAGTTTGCAGGGATAACAGGCGAAGTCAAATTCGATCGGGAACGAATTTGACCACAAAAAACACGGTTTGGGCTGTCGCCGCGGGGTGTCTCTCACGAGACCCCAAACCGTTTGTGCAATTCCTTGCGTGCCCAGCGATCGAGCTCCAGTAACCGATCCAAAGGGGGATCTGACTCGTGAGAGTGGTTTTCAAGCACTTCGCGGCATCCCCGCACGATGTCAGTAAACCTGATTTTTCCGGCGAGGAACAGGCCGACCGCCTCTTCATTGGCAGCATTCAGGACCGCACCCGCGGTCCCGCCAGCGGCCGCTACCTCAAAACCGAGTTCCAGCCCAGGGAATCGCTCTGGGTCAGCTGGCTCTAGTGTAAGGTCCCAAGGCTTAGTCCGGTCAAAGTCAGGACTGGGACACGGCAGACGTCGGGGGTAGGTCAAGGCGTATTGGATTGGTAACCGCATATCGGGCGGGCTCAGCTGGGCAATCACTGAGCTATCCTCGAACTCCACCATCGAATGGATGATCGATTGTGGATGAACCACCACCTCAATCGCATCGGCAGGTAGACCAAAAAGCCATCGAGCTTCGATGATCTCCAGGGCCTTGTTGATCATCGTGGCCGAGTCAATCGTGATTTTCGGACCCATCTGCCATGTCGGATGCGCCAGAGCTGACTCGGGCGTTGCTGCATCCATTTGCTCGCGGGTCCAGTTGCGAAATGGGCCGCCACTCGCCGTTAAAATCAATTTTTTGGGTTTGGAATCAGCTGCCTGGATGCATTGAAAAATGGCCGAGTGCTCGCTATCCACCGGCAGTAGCTCTGCGCCGCTTTTTTCGCAGCACCGACTGACCACCGGTCCAGCGACCACCA
The DNA here is from genome assembly GCA_002712845.1 of Rhodopirellula sp. Next base: position 49,561 of record PAUV01000031.1, read on the forward strand.
GCGTTTCCTTGTTCGCAAGAGCCACGCGTTTCCCTGCCTCAATCGCTGCCATCGTGCTTTCCAGCCCCGCGCGACCTACGATTGCCGCGACCACAACGTCAACAGATTTGTCACTGGCTGCAGAAACTAGGGCATCAGGGCCAAACTCGATTTGCGAACCGAGCGCATCGAATTGAGCTTCGGCGGGCCCCAAGCCCTCAGCACTCTTGTTGTCCGATAGCACAATTCGGTCGGGGGGATGCTCGAGGCCACACGCCAGATCGGCTAGCAATGGGGTGTTCTTATGCCCAGAAGCAACGCTGACGTGCCAGCGGAAGTCAGGATCGACCCGATTGAGTTGGGTCACAACATCGATTGTCGCGGTCCCAATGCTGCCCGTCGCTCCCAGAACGGCTACGTTCTGACAGGCGCGGTTGTCCTCGGGATGGGGTCCGTCTTGGTTCAAAATAGCGTCCAGCGAGTGAGGTGGAGGGACCTTTGTTTACGGAATCCCGTCGTCGGCGTCTATCTGTCTGTTTTGTTTCCCCGATTCGTAGTTAACGCGGGGGGTCTCCGCGGTTTGGGAAACTTATCACAACAGACTCTGTCGCACTGTTCATTTGGCCGTAAAAATGACCATTGAGTTCAAAAGTTGCTCACGGCGGGCCCGTGCTGAACCAACGCTTGGGGCCGGTGAGCGACCTTGGAAGGGGGCACTGGGTGCGTGGTTGGTCGGCTTGGTTTCAAACTGGCTGACTGTGATACCATTGAATTGCGGCGTTTTTTCGCTCGATTTCCCGTGATTTACCGCGTTTTTTATTCGGGATTTGAACTTTTCGTCCACACCAACCATAACTTTCAGAGACCGTCTCCCTGCTTGCCTTGTGAGGCGGATGATCGAAGAATGCACGCACGGTTCATCGATCAACTGGAGTGTGAACTTCGTTGCTGGACCGTGATTGATGCTAGGAAGCGGTTGGATTACGCACAATTTTGCTCGCGAATCCGAGGTTTCGAAGCGGAAAGTTGTGCCACAGCCCCTTCTGGCGGGCAACGATAGAGAACGGCGTAGTGCCAGTCGAACGCGAAGGTCCTTTCAATCACTTTTAATAAGGGCAGGTTGCACACATCCTGCCCGCATCCATAACACCCGCAAAAATTTAGCTGATGAGTGACGACAAGCAACGAAATTCAAATGGTTCTGAGCCGAGAAGCGGTGGCAATGTCTGGTTCGTGTTGATCGCGATCGTATCAGCGGTATTGCTCAGTGCGTTCTTGTTCGGTGGCAGCGATATGCGCTTGCGCTACCCGGACTTGATGAAATTGTTGGCCGCAATGGCCGAAGCCCGGCAGGCTGACACTGCTTTGGCGCCGCTCAACGATCAGGGCAGCCCCGGAAGTAATCTGAAGGTCGCTGAGGCGGGTGCCCGAGTTGAGGATGCTACCCGCGGGGAAGGTGGCACGGATGCTGTTGAAGCAGAGGAGGGCGCGGCAGAGGCTGCTGGGACTGAGGCTGCTGGGACTGAGGCTGCTGTAACTGAGGCAACAGCCGTGGATGCCGCCAGGTCCGATTCAGAATCCGTGAAATCTGGCTCGGCCGAGGAGGGGACAGTGGCAAAGGTAGTCATTGATCCCAAGGTAACCGTGATTGTTTCATCGACGAAAAGTCCTGATCACCAAGTCGAATTTGGTGGTCTTGAGGATGTCAGGGTTGCGGATGGTGAGATCACTGGAAAAGTTGCCTATCGTGCACGTGGGATCGATAACAAGGGTCCGGTCAGTGCTTACAAAATGGTGGAGTTCAAAACGATTCGTGATACGAATAACGAAGCTGAGCACAAACGGCTCGTCGAGTACCTCAACGCTTCCGGCGTGACCTGGGACAACGCACGACCAAGTCGCTTGTTTCGAGATCACTGGCCTGAACTTCTGATGATCGGTGTTCTTGTCATTCTTGGAATCATCATGCTGCGGAGATTGGGTGGTGTCGGGTCGCCGATGGCCTTTTCTCGGAGTCGTGGCAAGCTTTATGGACAGGAAGATCTGGCGATTAAGTTTGATGATGCTGCGGGGATCAACGAAGCAGTTCAAGAGGTTCGAGAGGTCGTGGACTTTCTCCAGAACAGCGATAAGTACAAATCGCTGGGAGGCCGAATTCCTAAAGGAGTTCTGCTGGTGGGGCCTCCGGGTACGGGGAAGACTTTATTGGCAAAAGCGATTGCTGGTGAAGCCGGTGTCCCCTTCTTCAGTTTGTCAGGGAGCGATTTCGTCGAGATGTATGTTGGTGTGGGTGCAGCTCGCGTCAGAGACATGTTCCAGCAGGCCACCAGTCGTGCACCGTGTATCATTTTTATTGATGAACTCGATGCCTTGGGGAAAAGTCGAAGCGGGTCGACCGTGGGTGGTCATGATGAACGCGAACAGACTCTCAATGCGTTATTGGTAGAGATGGATGGCTTTGATTCCAACTCAGGTGTCATCGTGGTCGCTGCTACCAACCGCCCCGAGACGCTTGACCCCGCGTTGTTACGTCCAGGACGATTCGATCGACATGTGTTGGTCGATCGACCAGACATCAGTGGTCGTGAAGACATTCTTCGCGTGCACGTCAAAAACGTAAAGCTGGATGAAAAAGTAGACTTGAAAGACATTGCATCGATCACCCCAGGCTTTGTCGGGGCAGACCTTGCAAACCTTGTCAATGAAGCAGCCTTGCTCGCGGCGAGAGCTGAAAAGCGTGCCGTCGGGATTAACGAGTTCAATGAGGCGGTTGAACGGGTGACCGCCGGGCTCGAAAAGAAAAATCGAGTGATGAATGAAGATGAAAAAATTCGTGTCGCTTATCACGAGGCGGGGCATGCCCTTGTCGCTGCAGCGCTGCCCAATGCTGATCCCGTTCACAAGGTGAGCATCATTCCTCGTGGGTTGGCGGCACTCGGATACACCATGCAACGGCCCGAGTCAGAGCGTTATCTGATGACGAAGTCTGAGTTGGAAAGCAACATGAAGGTGCTGCTGGCCGGAACATTGACTGAGGAAATGATTTTTCAGGACATCAGCACAGGGGCCCAAAACGACTTGGAACGCTGCACTGAAGTTGCCAGAAGTATCGTCATGGACTACGGCATGAGTCGGCTCGGACGAATTAATTTTAGACGAAGTTCCAAATCTGCGTTTTTGGCAGGTGGTGGTGGTGATGGATTCCAAATGTCGCATAGTGAGGATATGGCCAAGCTGATTGACAAAGAAGTGGCCAGGATCATTGAGGATGAACTAACGCAAACACGCGAAATCCTCGAGCAACGACGAGAAGTGCTCGAAGCAGTGACGCAAAAACTTCTCGAAGTCGAGTCGATCAATAATGATGAATTGGCACAATTGATCAAAGACAATGGCAGTGGCCCATGGCTGGTGCCGGGAACCATCAAGCAGAAACCTCGAGCGCAAATCAGAAGCGATGAAGATGACTCGGGGTTGGCTGTCGCAGATTAGGTCGTCTAACAGGCGGGGTCTGTAAACAACCGCGGTTGCTCCCAACAAGCCGTGGCGGATCGAGTGACTGTTAGTCAAGTGAATACAGACAGGTTGTCACGAATCATGCAGCGGTCCCGCTATTCTTGAATGCCCGTCTTTTGGTTTCAGGTTTTTCGCGCCGCGCAGTCCAATGTCCGAATCCGAACACAGATCCAAATTACCGAATCTAGAGCTCACGCATGTGTGATTCGTGATGCTAGTGGCAGGTGCTTGGTAGATTCCCTTGCCGTCAGTTTTCTAAAACTGACTCGGGGTTTAGCAACACAATCAAGTGTTGATCGTGAGTTGTGACCGCGACATTTTTGAACGAGCGGCCCACGTACGGCAGTTTGCCCAGGAAGGGCACGCTTGTCTCGCTACGAAAGCTGCGAGTCGAAGTGACGTGTGGGTCGACCAGTAGTGTTTGCCCTGCTGCGAGGTTCGCAGTCGCTCTAGCCGTGGTGACCTGCAGGTGAGGAATTTGTACTTTCAGAGGCTTCGGGCCATGGCCAAATAGAAAGTCTGTCCGCGTTTCGATCACTCGCCGTGAAACAATTTCGCAACCCATTTGAAATTGTTGCATGAGTGAACCAGTTGGTGATTCGATTCTCGCAATGATCCCCAGTCGTGTTCCCTCGTCGATGTGCTGCAAGATCGGTCTGGTTTCATCGCCCTGCTTTTCATGATTGACGACGAAGGGACGCTGAATCATATCCGTTAATTCGATTTTATTATCGTTCAGGAGCAGTAGGTTAGGAGCATCAGCAATGATCGAGTTGTTTGAGGCCTCGGTCATTTTGAGAATGCCAGCAACTTCTGCGGTGTTTAAAACTGCCTGTGTCACCAAAGCAGTTGTCCTGGTTACCGCGTCTGATTTGATGGGAAAGTCATTCAGTGTTTTAGAATCTGAATCTTGCGATGTTTCCAGCGGCAGGTTGGTCGATGTGCGAAGGACATCTGCTCCAAGGCCAGCGTAAATTGCTTCACGTGTGGTTTGGTCAACTTCCAAAAATTGGACTCTGATCCTCAGTTGCTGGGACGGTGGACGCGTGGCTGGGATGGGCGCGTTGATCGATAGTGGGGACGGCGCCGATGTTGAAGATGGTGCCGGTGTTGAAAGCGACACTTGTCGAACATTGCCACGAGGACTCTCCTCATCTGGGTTGGTGATCGTCAATTGGCCCAGCACGGGTAATCCCGATGCAATGGTGAACAAAAAAGCCACGACCATTATTCGCATGATTAACGACTGTATATCGAACTGAGGATTGTCCACTTGGTGCAGGTAAAGCATGGGCAAGCCGAAATGCGGCTTCCTTGCACCTGAAGTCCCCGTACCAAAAATGTCCGATTTCTGTCAATGGAGTTACTCGCATGATGCACTGGAAAAGGTGTTTCACGAGA
>PAUV01000032.1 GCA_002712845.1 Rhodopirellula sp.
AGCAATCCAGAGTGTATTGTTCCTGTCGAGCAGTAGGTTTGCTGGCTTGATGTCACGATGTAGCACACCCTGTGAGTGCGCGTAGTGCAATGCATCAGCGGCGGATATGCCCAAGTTTGCTACCCAGCGCTGGTACCTCGGCGTGTCTTTAACCGTTGATGGGTCTACACCTGGTTGTTGTAACACATCTTCTTCGATTTCTCCGTCGGTTGTTCCACCGGTGTTTGCATCAGTGTTTACGCCAGTGAATGTGTTGGCAGAGTAAAGGTCGACCGTTGGGGCGGCAGGAGACCGATCTTGGTCGAGAGACGTCAGCCATTGATGCAAGCTCATCCCATCGATGTAGTCCATGACGTAATAGTGATGCTCGCCACTAGTACCCACACCGAAGACCGGAACAATGTTCGTGTGTCGCAGTTTTGCTGCAGCGCGCGCCTCCCGGCGAAACCTAATCAGATGCTTGGATTCACCAAGAAGATTATTCGCCAGTACTTTGATCGCTACCTTGCGGCTCAGTGGTTCATGGATAGCTTCAAATACGATGCCCATACCTCCACGCCCAATTTCACGAATGATTTTGTAATCGTCGAGTTCTGTGAATGTGGTGTGTCTTGCGGATGGGTCTGATACCGCATGCTTTGATTGCTTGAATGTCTCGATGAGTGAGATCGATTCCAGCAATTCGCGAATTTCATCGGCATTTTTAGGATACATATTCAGGTACATATCGATGTTTGGATAGGCACCTCCTCGTATCGCTTCGGCGAATTGTTCTCCAATCTTATCGAGGTCAAAGTGGTTGGCTTTTGTTGGAGCGGGCGATTGCTTTGGTTTTACATTGTCGTCATGGTGAGTTTGATCGTCCTGGTTCATGCTTCACCTCCATGTTGTGAGTCCTCAAATTTGGACATCAATTGAGAAAGGCGACTCATTGCTCTGAGGTAGCGTTTGCTTGCTGCCGAGGGTTGCAAGTTCAAAACACTGGCAGTTTCAATATTTGTTAGTTCTTCAAAATGTCGCAGGGCAATCACTTCACGGTCGGTCTCGTCCATTTCATTCAGCGATGATTCCAAAAGAGCAATCGTTTCGGCTCGTGCGACAACTTCACTAGCTGCGGTGATTGATCCAGCTAACTGGACAGCCAGAGCCATGGAAGTCTGTGCGGATGCTTGGTATGGCTGTAGGCCCATCTCTTTTCGGGCATCTCTTTTCTCCGCCTTTAAGTGCTGCCGATGGATATCCACCAACTGCTGTTTCGCCAGCAGACGTAGCCAGAGGAAAGCAGACATTTCTGTTTGCTGTGAAAAGTGCGGGAGCCGTTTTGCTGCGGCGATGTAGGTGTCTTGCAAAATATCCGAATCCGAAACTCTCGCTGCGATTCGGTAGTCAATTCGAAATTGGATGATGCGACGAAGACGCTCTCGGTAGTCAGCAAAAATGGTCGCGAGAGCATCCTTGCTTCCCTGTCTCATTCGTGCTGTGAGCTCAGTTTCGACGCCAATTGAGGTATCGGACATAGATTGCCACCAGAGATTAGTAGAAAAGACAGGCAGATCCGCTTCTGTTTAATACCGCGAGATCGGGTCAGGTTTCGGATTTAAATGGCACGAAGTACCCGTGAATATCTAAGGAATTAATTTTTATGAGAAAGTTGACGATTCTCAGTCCTCAACGGGCCACGCCGGCCGTTTCACTAATCGCGGGGCTGGTCAGACAATTCGATTTTTTGGAACAAAGAGTCATCTAATGAAGATTTGCAAAACGGCATCAGCATGCTTGGTCATCGGAATTTTGGCACCGATGGTCTATGCCGTGGAAAAGCCGCAAAGAGCGAAACGCGGCGCAATAGACAGTAAAAAAGGGGGAGCAGCCGTGCGAGAACCAGCAGATATCGCATCGAAAATGTTGTCAGAATTTGACAGTGATGAGGATGGCAGGCTGAATCTAAGGGAGCTAACGGCGATGTTTGAGGGGATGCGGGGTCGGTTGCAACAAGCCAGAAATGGGCAGAGCAGGGCAGGACAGGGCAAATCGAAGGCTGGTCGGCGCGGCTTGGGAGCAGAAAGTGGCCGACAGCAACCCTTGGAAGGGCGTTCGAACGGGCCCAAATCAGTGGGGGTATCGTCTGATGAGTCAAACAACCTTCAGAGGCGACCCGCTGCGAAGTCGCCGAAACAGCGAGCTCGAGGGCAAAGTGGTGATCCAGCACCAGGGCAACGTCCTGGTGGGGTCCGCCCAGAACCGAACGCTGCACAATGAGGTCGTCCTCGCCCGTTATTCTGAGGTACCTTTCAATGGACACTCCGTCTGTCTCAGGCCGATCATTTTGGATGCCAGCCATGATTTCCATACGCCCAGTGCTGCTGATTCTTTTCACGATTGCCGTCGTGCCGACCTACGGACAGCAATTGACGCCAGATGAACTGAAGTTCTTCGAGGCTAAAATTCGGCCAGTACTCATCCGAGAGTGTTATGGGTGTCACTCAAATCAAGCCGGGAATGTCCGCGGTGGTCTGCGGCTTGATACTCGAGAAGTGATGTTGATTGGTGGCAGCAGCGGACCTGCTATTGTGCCAGGCGATGTTGAGGAAAGTTTGCTTTTCAATGCGATGGTGCATGAGGATTTTATCATGCCACCAAANCGCAAACTTTCAGATAGCGTCATTAANGATTTTCGNGAATGGATCGAGATGGGGGCGCCGGATCCNCGGGTAAACAAAATTTCAAAAGTTCAATCATCGATCACNGATGAAGATATTGCTAACGCACGAGAAAATTTNTGGGCNTACCAATCTCCTGAAAAANAACNANCNCCAAGTNTTCGCAATGCNGANTGGCCTGCAACGTNCATTGATAATTTCATTCTGGCGGGGTTGGAACAGGCAGGTATTGAGCCTGCACAGGATGCAGAGTCCTACAAGGTCTTACGTCGACTTTGTTTTGATTTGATCGGGCTGCCGCCGACTCCTCAACAAATCGAGTACTTTGAAGCGAAATGGAAATCGAGTCCTGAGCAAGCGATCACGCATGTTGTTGATAGCCTGTTGAAATCAGAGCAATTTGGCGAACGTTGGGGCAGGCATTGGCTGGACGTTGCTCGATTTGCTGAATCGACTGGGCGTGAGGTAAATCAAACGTACCCCCACGCATGGCGGTATCGTGATTATGTCATCGATTCTTTTAATCAAGACAAACCTTTCAATCAATTTGTGAGGGAGCAGATTGCGGGAGATTTATTGCCAGCCAAGAGCGATGAGCAGTGGACCTCAAATCTTGTTGCCACCACATTCTTGGCGATGGGACCAAAGAATGTAAATGAGAGGAATCGGGTTCAGTTCGCGGCGGATCAGATTGATGAGCAGATTGACGCTACCACAAGAGTCTTTTTGGGTGCCTCAGTGGCGTGCGCACGCTGTCATGACCACAAGTTCGATGCGATCCCGCAAACAGACTATTACGCGTTGGCAGGTGTCTTTGCGAATGCGAATACCTATTGGGGTTCGCCGCCATCGGAGTTTGGAACCTTTAGCACTGCCCAAGCCAGGCGACAAAGCAGTTTGCTGTTGTTGCCAATCGAGGATCCAAATCCCTACGACCAACGCTACAGCACGAAAGAGTTAGCGGACCTCCGTGCAGACATTACTTCTACGATTGAAGAAGCATCCCAGTCGCGTCGCGATCGAGCTGCAGGAAAAATTGAGGCACAGGACGCTGTCCGCAACCGACAGCGAGCCGCGAATCGATTGGCGACGTTGTCAACCAAGTTAGCAGTAGTGGATGAAAATGGTGAGCCACACAGTTACTGCATGGGAGTGCAGGAGAAACGTGAACCGACAGATGTGAAGCTCTTAGTTCGGGGTGAAATAGATCAGCCTGCACAAACGGTTGCGAGAGGTTTCCCCCAGGTTTTATGTGCTTCACCAGCCCGCATTTCAAATGATTCGAGTGGCAGGCTTGAATTTGCAAATTGGCTTGGCAGTGATGAGAATCCGCTGACAGCTCGAGTAATGGTCAATCGCATTTGGCAACACATGATCGGTCAAGGCATTGTGACTTCGACTGAGAATTTTGGTGTGACTGGCCAAACGCCGAGTCATCCAGCATTGCTTGATCATTTGGCGGTCGAGTTCATGGAATCTGGTTGGTCCGTAAAAAGTTTGATCCGCCAGATAGCGACTTCAAGGGTCTATCGCATGAGCACCGCTTATGACGAGCAGCACCATGAATATGATCCGGGGAACGCGTTGCTGTGGCGGGCCAATCCCAAGCGACTCGATGCAGAGGCGATTCGCGACGCAATGTTGAGCATTAGCGGCGAAATGGATTTTGATCGTCCGCGTGGATCAGAGGTTGCCAAGGCCGGCTATGTGCGGGTGCGAGATGGTTCACTGAGCGACCCGCGAGTGAATGCACGGGAAGTCGTCGAGCTGGCAAAGAAAAATGTGATGAATGCTTTGCAGAATGAACGCAGATCACGCGGTGGTGGGAATTCACGCTTGAACAACTTTCGCAAAGGCATGGGAAGACCGGGTTTGGGGGCATCCGAACGACAAATGAAATCCAATCCGCAAAACGGTGTCCCGCGTGGTCGCTCGAATCTTCCCATGATGCAGCGTAATGGGCGATTCAGCATGGACGGTGCGACGAGTAGCCAGAAAGCGATGCTTGAGGCCGCAGTACGAGAAGCGACTTCGTTAGTTGGTAGTGGACTGGATATGGAACATGCCAAGTATCGCAGTGTTTATTTGCCAATTGTCCGTGATCAGGCTCCCCGCTCTTTGGATGTCTTTGATTTCGCTGACGCTAGTACGGTCACTGGGGTGCGTGAGTCATCGAATACGGCAAACCAGGCACTTTACATGATGAACAATCCATTTGTGATCAGACAAAGCCAAGGCTTTGCAAGTCGAGTGAAACAGATTGATGGAAACGTAACTGATCAACTCGAATTCGTGTTCTTGCTTGCCTACGGACGTCCTCCCACATCGGGCGAACGGCGGGCGAGCGAGTCACTTGTGAGATCGTACGGGGGGCAGGCACGTTCCTTGAGTGATTCAACTCTATCTGTTCTGTGTCAGAGTTTATTTGCATCAGCCGAATTTCGTTATGTCGACTGATGATCTTTTGGGCTCGTATAAAAGTCCTGTCAGGGAAACACTGTTGGAATCATTGCCATGCACTCTCGTCGAAATTTGCTGAAATCTGTTTCTGCTGGATTTGGTTATCTTGCGTTCGCTGATTTAGCGAATCGCGTGAAGGCCGAAGAACAGGCCAATCTGACTCCACTTGCACCGAAATCGTCGCATTTTGCACCTCGTGCCAAGCGAGTGATTTTCCTCTGCATGCAAGGCGGCCCCTCGCACGTTGACACCTTTGACTACAAGCCACACTTGGCAAAAGATCATGGAAAACGGGGCAAGTATGGTGGCTCACTTTTAAAGTCGCCTTGGCAATTCAGGCAGCGAGGTGAAAGCGGATTGTGGATTTCGGACGTTTTTCCAGAAGTGGCAAAACAGGCAGATGATCTATGTCTGATTCGATCAATGCAGTGTGATCAGCCTGTGCATCCCGGTGCGATGACGCAAATGCATACGGGGACCGCCCAGTTCATTCGTCCCTCTTTAGGGGCGTGGACGCTCTATGGACTGGGGACCGAAAATAACAGCTTGCCTGGATTCGTATCTCTCAGTCCTCCATCGGGGACATCTCGAAATTACGGCAGTTCTTTTCTGCCTGCGATTTACGGAGGAACAAAAGTGGGACGCAGTGGGCGTAGTTTGCCGAGGTTCAGTCGAGGCGGGAGTGGTGAGTCAGTTCCTGATATCAAGAATCCGAATCTCTCGGATAAACAACAGCGGAGGCAGTTGGACTACATCCAGTCACTGAATCGGGGCAAACTGCAAAGAGAGAAGTACCATCCGGGTGTTGAGGGGGTAATCGAATCCTATGAGCTTGCATTTCGCATGCAGGACGCGATGCCGGAATTAATGGATACCTCGGGGGAAAGTGAAAAGACGCTCGCGATGTATGGGGTCAGTGAAACGACAACGTCCAATTTTGGCAAGCAGTGCCTGTTGGCGCGACGTTTCATCGAGGCAGGTGTGCGATTCGTTGAGGTCACACATGGAAATTGGGATCAGCATGTCAATTTGACAACAGATCACAAAGCTCGTGCCGAAGCATGTGATCTACCCATTGCCGGGCTCTTACGCGATTTGAAACAGCGCGACTTATTAAAAGACACTCTGGTAATTTGGGGGGGAGAATTTGGACGGACACCGGCGGCACAGGGTGGTGATGGTCGTAATCACAATAACAAAGGCTATACGACATGGATGGCTGGTGGGGGTGTCAAAGGTGGCTTTAGCTATGGAGCAACGGATGAGCATGGTTATGAAGCCGTCGAAAACAAATGCCATATACACGATTGGCATGCAACCATTTTGCATCTGTTGGGACTCGATCACGAGCAACTGACGTATCGGTATGCGGGCCGTGACTTTCGTCTTACAGACGTTCATGGCAATATTGCCACTGATATTCTTGCTTGACGCCGCGTTTCTGAAGACGAATGGTCAGCTAGCCCATGATNGTGATTGTTTNTTTGATCATTAGCGGGTCTGGATTTTTATTGCCTTGACCAACCCTTTAAATTGGGCANGCGTAGATTCATTCACTTTCGGAATGATCAAGAAAATAGGCTCTCGTGGAATAAGCAGCTGACCTTTCTGTGTTTTATAGGTCCTCAGTTTGCCGAAGGGCCAATGATAAGTGCCCGCAGGAGTATTGATNATGACGGAATCTTCATTCATCGTGATGGAGCATACTGCTCCATCTTCCATTCCATGTCGTTTCAGGTTTTTACGAATTTCAATTTTGGCATGGTGCACCAAAGCNAGGTAGGCAGTGCTCGCCGNAACCATTGTCCCGATCAGTGCAGTGAAGAACGAAAGCGTACCGGAGTACATGGCGACGATAAAAATCACAGTACTAATTGTGATGATCAACATCGAACCGAGCATTAAACGTTTAGAGTTGGATTGGATTAGATACTTCGCTTCGCTATGTCGAAGAAGACGTTGCGTTAGGCGGAATTGTATCTCGGATATCGTATCCGCATTTTTCTCAGATACTGCGACGGTTGGCCGATAGGGATTGATGGAATCCAGTGTCATAACGATTGGGTTACAGCGAGTTAAGGCCTCACGAGCAAACTATGCAGATCAAGGTGAGTTTGAAAACCTTGTTTGCTAATCCTGCGAGCGAAGCTGTGTCGCAGTGGACAAAAGTTTTTCTATCGGACACGACACTGCAAGCAGGTGTTTTTGTTTGTTTTAGCATTCGCCTGTGGGCGNTTTTCTTTGGCTCACCACGCATGAAATGGCCATGGACCTTCACCAGTCTCACCGGGAGGAACCTCGATAAATCCATCACTATTGCCAAGGGAGACCAAGTCTCCTGAGCCTTGTGTGATGACTGGTTCGGCCACTCCACTGTCCACTAATTTTACCAAGCGTAGCCACGTCAACGGTATTGATTTTTGACCCCCATTCTTCAACTGCACTGAGGGCACTTTCGGCAGCCAGTTGTTTTTTCCCGCCATGGTTGCAAGTAGAGGTATACCGAGTCTTTGGCATCCTATCGTAGCGCTGACTGGATTGCCTGGTAATCCCAATAAAAGTTTTCCATTATTTGTTGCAGCGCCCAAGACGGGCTTACCCGGGCGGATCGGTAAGCCATGGAAAACAATATCTCCACCCAAACCCTTGATCACGTCGGGAACGTAGTCGTAGTCGCCCATCGATACCCCGCCAGTTATCAGGATGGCATCTGAGGTTTTTAGGCGATCAGTGAGCGTATCATGAAGTTGTTTTTGGTCATCGATGCAGTGTTCGACTGAGACGATAGAGATCCAGTTGTGTGCGGTGAGTAGAGTTGCGATTGCTTCGCGATTACTATTTCGCAGTTGCCATGGCATGGGAGTTTCTTGTTGAAAGTTCCCGACCTCATCTCCCGTGGTCAGAATGGTGACTCGAACAGGCCGGAAAACATCAACTGTTGAGCATCCAAAGTTCGCCATGGTGGCTTTGTGGGCGCCATTGATCTCGATGCCGGGTTGGAGGACGGTTGAACCTTTCTCGGCATTTTCGCCGGCGCGACGAATGTGTTGCCCTCTGTATATTTCAGTTGGATCCAGTTTGAGTCGGATCTCCGACCCTAATTCCTCAGTGTCTTCCCGTTTGATAACCGCGTCACAACCTTGCGGCACAATCGCACCCGTGAATATCCTTAAAACGCCATCTGACGGCATTTCTGGAGCGGGTGAACCTGCAGCAGATTCACCGAGGATCGGTAACGTTTTTTTCTGACGTGCCTCTTTCATGCGAATGGCATAGCCATCCATAGCTGATACATCAGCAGCAGGGCTGTCCCGATCAGCGGTCACGCTGCCCGCTAACACTCGACCTTGGTGTGCACTATCAAGTGACTCGGTTGCCACTGGGTGCAGCTTCTCTGAAAGTGCTAGTAAAGCTTCGTTGGGGAATTCAAATTTCATGGCTCGAGCATTCGATCTGGTCGGGATTGCGACAGGATTGCACAATGGCGATGCGAAACTTAAGGAATACTTCCGATCGGTACAAGCGTTACATCACGCACAGATATGATTTGTGTCCTGATCTGGAATGCAAATTATGGAGGATAGTCACCCCCCGGGTGGTGATGTTTGCGTAGCGTCTAGGTTGCCTAGTCAACTTTTTCATGTTCTCCCGCTGTCCACTTTATTTTCCACGATCAAGGCAAACCACGCGTGAGCATGAGACGCAAAGTCATGGGGCAGTTGTTTGACGGATCGCCAGACCGCCGAATGGTTGAAGTGATGAAGTGACCTCAAGTCACATTTGTTTGGGAGTGTCCGAACGCGAAGGCGCACGTGTAGTTGTGCGACCAAACGCAGACATCACTGATGTAATGCAATGAATGCTTGAGGAGCTACTGACATTGGAAAGCGAAGATCCGGTCATCGAAACTGAGCCTGATTCATTCGAATCAGCTGAACCGGGTACCGCCATTACTGTTCGTGTACGGGCTGGAATCAATTCAGTCAGCTGGATTCCGGGGTGTTTTAATTTCGCAGTCGATGAAATAGTAGCCGAAACGTGCATGCTTCGTGAGTAAACGCAGTGATGAAGAGTTGTTGTCAGATTCCGGTCAGGTCTTCAGGGCGATTGATGTTTTGGCAATGTGCCTCATCCAATGCGATTTGAGTCGCGTCCTGTTTTTTGATCCAACGCATTAGACTGGANTCTGTTTTNGCGTGTAGAGAAATTGCGTTGTGNANGCGAAGGGGATAGATGCCCACCAACGGCTGTGTTTTTCGTTCTGGCCCACTGACAGCATAAGTGAGGTCATNTGTGATTTGCCAACTGAGGATAAGTTCGCGAAGATCATCCGTGGTGAGATGTGGCATGTCTACGGGCGTCACGAGGCATGCATGGTGCTTTCGGTTCCTGACTATTGGGTTAGCTGCATAATGAAGAGCCTGCAGNACACCAAAGATTGGCCCTTGATTTGGGATCAGGTCTGGCAATGCGACGAGATGGGTCCTTGAATTTGATCTTCCCGCAAGGCAGACCTCATCGCAGATCGGCTTTAGCCTCTCGACAGCGTGCTCAATGAAGGTCAGGCCATTCTGATGGTGGATCATCGATTTATCGCGTCCCATGCGATTCGAATTTCCGCCGCACAAAACGACGCCCAGAATCGATTGCATGGTGATGCTAACTATCGGACTTTTTGGAAGTGATCGACTCAACCCATGACTTTGATCGCATCATGGATGGAAACCCAAGGGTGGGAGCAGTGAGAATAGAAACATGGGTTAAGTCTTCGGGTTGGCACCCTGCTTCCAACGCCTTGCGGCAGTGGGAATGAGACGCACCTTCCAAACCAGCACCCAGCGAGATGGCTAATTTTACCANTGCTATTTCTCGTGCAGATAACGGGCCCGCATCCTTGGCTGCTTTTCCAAAGGATTCGTATGCCTCCATCAATTCGGGATGCGACTGATGCATCTGTTGATAACGTTTTGGAATCATTGTTCTGCTTTCACTAATGCTTCGACTAATGCTTCGATAGTGTAGGGACTCGCCTCTGCCTTAATTGGNTAGCCAAGTTCGTTGAGCTTTTGTGACGTGATGGGACTGAGACTGGCNATTTTCATATCATTCATTGAGTTGGAAAACATGCAGTGCAAACTTTCTGCGGTGGCACTGCTTGTAACGGTGATCCAGTCAACTTCTCCATTTGAAACGGCTTCTTTGATGCTTGTATCGCACACAGTCACATCACTGTGTTGATACGAAATCACTTGCGTTACATTACCACCGAGTGCTTCCAACTGTGTGGCAAGTTCATCATTCCCGCGACTGGCCCGGATCACCATGATGCGTTTTCCATTCACTCGTGAACCAATCAGACTCGCCATCGCCTCAGCATNAAATGTATCTGGCAGTAAATCACACTGGAGGTGAAATTGTTGAAGTGCGGCGGCTGTTTTTTTTCCGATGCAACCAATCTCCAGTCCTGCCAACGATCGCATGTCGCCACCGCGTGTTTCGAGACGGTTGAGGAAAAACTGAACTCCGTTGTGGCTGCAGAAGATCAACAAGTCATATTCGCTCAACTTAGTGATTGCCGAATCGACTGGTTGCCAATCTTGTGGGGGTTCGATCGTAATGGCGGGTTGCTTGAGCACTCGAGCACCTAAGTCTCGCAGTGGTTTGGCCAGAGCTTCAGCTTGCCCTTCAGGACGCGTGATGAGTACTGTTTGGCCCACAAGGGGACGATCCTGAATCCAGTTCATGGTCTCCGCCAATTGTGTGACTGCACCAAGAATCACGATCACGGGTGGTCTGAAGCGACTGGCAGGGCTCAGTTGTGCCGCTACTTGATCCAATCGACAATGAATCGTCTGCTGATCGGGAAGACTGCAGCGTCTGACTAACGCTGCTGGAGTATCTGCAGCTTTTCCAGCCTGCAGGAGTGCCTGTGTCCAGGTTTCCGCCGTTGTGACACCCATGTAAACCACCAAAGTGCCCGGAAATCTTGCCAAAGCCTCCCAATCGAGAGCAGATTCGGATTTAGAGGGCTCTTCGTGGCCCGTGACCAGAGCGACGGCTGAGGCCAGGCCGCGGTGGGTGACAGGAATTCCTGCAAAAGAGCCAGCTGCCAAGGCGGCTGTGATGCCCGGAACGATCTCTAGCGGNAAGCCAGCAGCTTTGACAGCCTCGACTTCTTCGGCTGTGCGGGCGAATATTGCGGGGTCACCGCCTTTGAGCCGAACCACGATTTTCCCGGCTTTCGCATGCCCAAGAATCTCTTGAATGATCTCNTTTTGTGTCCAAATACGGGATTTTCCGTGTTTTCCTACACAGATTTTTTCCGCTTGGGGGGCATGCTGCAGCAGTTCCGGGTTGCTGAGTCCGTCATATAGGACCACGTCAGCCAAGGCTAACAACTCAGCTCCTCGGACGGTTAGCAGGCCGGGGGCTCCCGGGCCTGCTCCGATTAGGTAAACGGCGCCATTCATAAATAGCATTGTGCGCTTTGCAGATCGACTCTGGACAGATGACTGATAGATTGCCATACTACGCGGCCTGAAAAAAACTGACATACCCCCAAACCTGTCTTNGACGCGTGATCCGCGTCCGCCCGAATTATGCCTAATACAGCCAGCGCCAAGAAACGACTTCGCCAGAACGACAAGCGTCGGATCCACAATCGAGCCGGAAAAAGCAACATGCGTACGCAGATTCGCCGCGTGCGAGAGGCTGTGGAGGCAGGGAATAGCGATTTGGCACAGGCTGAGTACATCGTTGCACAGAAGAAAATCGACCGTGCAGCCAGCAAGAACCTGATTCACCGTAACGCTGCTGCCCGTACCAAGAGTCGTCTGGTCGCAATGGTCAAAGGTGTCAGCTAGAACGCTGTACCCGAGTCATCTAATACGAGAAGCCGCCCGTAACTTTACGAGCGGCTTTTTTATTTGGACTTTTTGTTGTCGGCCAAGAGTCTGTGGTTGGTCTGCTAAACACAGACAGATACCCGGCGCCGCAGCGGTGTAGTCATTTACCGCTGGACGTGAGCGCAACTAAGTACAGAACGCATAGCTAAGTACAGAACGCATAGAAAAACGCTACCAAGCCAATCCTGCATCCCCGAGTCGGCGTTTCGTCTCTTCCATCAGGGCGTCTTCATCGGCCTCGGTGGGCGCGACATAGGTGACACTAAAACGTAGGTAAGCTCCTGCATTGTCCCATGGAACAGTTACGATACCGAATTCTTCTATCAGGTATCGAGTTGCGTCTTCAGCAGCAGCAAACGATTTTCCTGCTTGAGTTCCGGTAGGTGATTTCGCNTATAAGAAATAGGTACCGCCGGGTACCTCACATTCGAAACCACATTCGTTAAGTGTGGTTACAAGTTTTTCGAGTCTGCGACGATACTTTTTGTTGACCTGATCTGGAATGGAATCGTTGTCCAAAGCTGCTGCGGCTGCTTTCTGGGTGGCAATGAATTGGCCGCTGTCACTGTTGTCNTTGACATCCGCAAATGCGGAAACGATTTTGGGATGACCACAAACAAAGCCCATTCTCCAACCGATCATGTCATAGCCCTTGCTCATTGAGTGGACTTCGACACCAACATCCATGGCACCCGGCGTTTGCAGGAAGCTAAGTGGTTCACCATCGAATGTCAGCATGATATGAGCTGCATCCTGAACCACGACAAACTGCTTCTCTTTGGCGAGAGCGACAACCTTTGCATAAAAATCGGACGTTGCAGTTTTGCCAGTCGGTGAGTTTGGATAATTGAGTACCAGTATCTTCGTCCTTCGATAGATGTCGTCAGGTACAGCATCCAAGTCCGGCATGAAGTTGTTTTCAGCCAAGAGCGGTAGATTAAAGACTTCGCCACCGTAATAACGGGTGTGAGTGGCTGCGACNGGGTAGCCGGGNACNGTGATCAGTGTNATATCGCCCGGGTTGATGAAGCATGCAGGNAGCATGGCGTAGGCAGGCTTGCTTCCGATGCAGTGGTTGATTTGCGTGTCGGGATCAACCTGCACATCGAACCGGCGCTTCATGAACCGCGCTGCTGCCTGTTTGAATTCGGCAACACCGTTGTCTGCATAGCCGCGATTTTCAGGTTGATTGACTTCCTGTGCCATCAAATCCCGAATCGATTGGTCTGCCATCGCATCGTTTTCACCAATGCCAAAATCCAGCAGTTCACGCCCCGGATGGTCCGACAGTGCTTTACGCTTTGCACGTTTGATTTTTTCGAACTTATAGATTTCGGTGTCTTTGCCGTAATTTACACCGCCGATTCTGTCGGCAAAAAGAGACTGAAAATAAGGATCGGCAGCCGTTGAATTATCTTTGCTTGCGGTGGACATGTTGGTCTGGCAGGGGAGATGAAGGAAGTAAGCAGAATGTTCCAGATTACGTTTGAATGATATGCCTCGGCAAGGTGGCGTAATGCTGCAAAAACCCGAAGCCAGCCAAAAAAACCTCCCCAAATGGGGCGAACTCAATTCAGCGGTGGATCGACGGTCGGCCGAGAATTCTTCATCGCCCGCTCTGCTTGAACGCCAGACTGGGAATGATGGATACAGGTATGTCGAATGCCGAGATCGGGGTCACTTTGAGATCAAGTTTATGAGATTGTCCGGATGTCTTTCCAGAATTGCGTCGTTCATGCTCGAACAAGCCGCTCGTGGTGTGTGGGCTCGTGTTCACGCGGGTGATCTGCTCAGGCTGGGCAATCAGGAAGGGGCCGATATGCACGGATCTTGACAGCAGCAGGCGGTGAATATCATTTCCCTTGGCACTGTGGTCGCTACAATTCATGCTACTCCTTCAGTATTCATTGTTATCGAGTCCAAATGTCCAGTGTCGAAAACGAGACCGAAGTTGATCCCATGCGGGCTCGATATGAGGAATTGGCGGAATTAGCCGGATCACTTGCGCATGAAATCAAGAATCCGCTGTCTGTGATTCACATGAATATCGACCTGCTCAGTGAGGATCTGGAGGAACTGGAATCACCCAGCAGTCGAAGGTCTCTCGAGCGGGTAGACATCGTTCGTGGCCAGTGCGAGCGTATGGAGGGGCTTTTGCGTGATTTCCTCAAATACACTCGCTTACGCGATATCGACCTCCTGCCAGGTAGCCTAAACGACCAAATACTGATGGTTTTGCGAGCCTATCAGGCTCAAGCTGACGCTGATGGAATCGATGTTGAGAAGTATCTCGACCCAGACTTGCCGGCGATTCTGTTGCACAGTGATTCGTTGCAAGCGGCCTTGATGAATCTTGTGAAGAATGCGTTGGAGTCGATGGGTTCGGGTGGGCAACTGATGGTGCGAACGTACACCACTCGAAAAAGTGTTGCGTTAGATCTGATCGACACCGGTAGCGGCGTCGATGACAACACGGTGCTGCATATGTTTGAACCGTTTTACAGCACCAAAGAGGGTGGCTCCGGGCTGGGACTGCCCACAGCCCGAAAAATCATTGAAACGCACGGTGGACGGATCAGTGTCCAAAGCGAAGTCGGGAGGGGCACAAAGTTTGTGCTTGAGTTCCCGGTGCCCAAACGTCTGTCGTGAACAGAGTTGGCACTTCGATTGGATTNAGATGGCACAAGCACCAANTTCAGATCGCTTCGCTGTNTACAAACNGATGACTTCTTCTTCCGAAAGCGTTTCTGTCTGCTCCTCGCAGGCNGTCGTCATTTCGATCTCGACGGACCAACGNCCGTCTGCGTCTCCNCTGACNAGCCAGTGAGGTTGGACGCACACACTTTGATGCACCAGTTCGAATCCNGCTTCACTTTGGCTGACTGTTTCAACAGGAAATGCCCAAATCCCACTGGGACGGTCAATCTCCAAGGANACGTCCATTCCCAACCAGCGATCTGAAAGGCNGAGCCCATGGACTTCTGATAAGTCAAGTTGGGTTCCGAGTTGGCCNAGGNTATTNCCTTNNATGTCGCTGAAATATCGATCGTCGGCACCAGCCGGCATTCCCGCGAAATTCATTTCAATCGCAAAGTGCAATGGTTTTCCGGGGGGCAGGTTTTCCAGCAAGTATGTGAAAAGTAAGCGATTGCTACCTGCGACCATTGTGATGGCTTTGGTAAGGGTGATAGGAATACCCCAAGCATTACCGTCGCGGCGCATCTGAACTTGAACGCGGTCAGATCCACGCCGAAGTTTGGTTTCGTAGGGAAGGTCAACGAAATCCCCTCGCTCCATGGCTTGGCCAGTGGCAACCGAGTCGAGTGTTGCCTGATCATCGTAAAAATGATCCATCAAGCTTTTTCGGGGATACGTGTCATAGTGCAGCCGCTGATCCAGATCTTTCTGTTTGAACACCACTCGATCGTGAATGCTGGCAACATCTTCATCGTCGTTGCTCGGCCCGTTGAGAACTTTTTGGTGGTAATTCTCTTGCCGACGTTGCAGTGTGGCCAGCAGGTTGTGTCCGATCGTGCGGATATCAAGTTCATACAGTCGACCACCGCGTGCTGGAGCTAACCATGCACATAGTTGGTTGTTGCTGAGGCGAACTTCTTGTAGACCATCAAAGTTATAATCCTCGGCGGTTGCCTGAACGGCCGTTAGTTCAGAGTCCATAATTTGATCGAGCCGTGTGTCTGCTTCGATCAAGTGATTGTAAATTGCATTACGTAAGTGGGGCAGATAGATGCCACCAAAGGCGCCATGCCAGTAAGGGCAATTGCATTGTCCGCGGTATAGATGATCTCTGATCACGGACAGTTCACCAGCGTCAGCACCTGCTTCTTCTGCCTCACTAAGCCGCTTGCTGACGTTCATCATGCGAGCATACATTTCGTTGGTTTCGTCATACTTGGTCTTGAAATTGCGCCAATAACCACCTCGCACGAACGATTTCAGATCTTTCCATCGCTGGTGATCTTCCAAGGCATGCACCACATCCTCGAATTGAGCCTGGGCTTTGACTGGCAACGCCCACTCTGTCATTTCACGGTAGCTGCAGTCCGGCAAGTAGATCTTACCTGCTGCCGTGGTTTGTTGGACAGCTTGGCCAAGTGTTGCGGTTTGGAGCCAATCTGCATTGTCTGTAAGAGCATCGAAGAATGATCGCAGCCATCCGTCGTCATAAACATGTGACTTGGTATCGGGCCAAGTACCAAATTTCTCACCATCGTCGCCAAAGGTGAGAATCGCTCCTGGCGATTTTTCCGCGACCTGACGACAGTACTCAATCGTCTCGGTGGCGGGTTGAAAAGGAATGGTGTAGCGGAGGTGCTCGGAGCCTGGAAAAATTTTAAGGATGCGACCGTCATCTTCGGTCAGGTAGTAGCTGGACAGTTCGGAATCCTCGAGGCCAGCTGCCCGGAAATGAAAGTCATCTAGAACTGTGTAGCTGATGCCCGCATCAACCAGATCGCTCGCCAGCGATGATTCCCAAACCCGTTCTGGCATCCACATTCCCGATGGCGCGGCACCCAAATTGCGCTCGAGCCAAGCGCTGTAGGCCTGGATCTGCCCGATTCTGTCCCGTGACGGCAGCATGGTAAGTATCGGCTCGTACTGAGGGCCACCAATGATTTCGATCCTACCGACATCAACCAGCATCCGGATACGATCTAGGTACTCGGGATGCCGCTCAGCGAGCCACATCATTAGCGGGCCCGATGTGTGTAGTGAAATCCGCAATTGTTCGTACGGTTCAAATACATTCAGGAACGGCAAATAGCTGTCCTGATAAGCCTGTTCAAACACCCCGTCAAAATTTCCGATCGGTTGATGGTTGTGCAGAACGAGACAGAGGGATGCGTGCAGCGTCATTTTTTCTTATGTCAGTTTGAGTCGCTTGGTCGACAAACAATGATTGTATAAGCGCAGGATTCATCGCCGAATGGCGATTTTGAAGGTGTTGTGTGGACACCTTACAAAACTGGTCGCTGAAACGAGACGTGAGTCCTATGACTAGACCCGTTTGCGCAGTTGTACGCGTTTCCGTAAGTTACCTATCGGGTCCAATGGGCAGCAAAGTCCATTGGATTTGTAGGGTCTGGCAGTGTAGGGAGGCAAGTGCTGTATCTCGGCAACAAGGCACGGGGTTTGGGCAATGAGTGCTTTCACTGAGCCTATTTCGCTGCGTTGATTTCACAGGAGCCTTGCCGGTCGCATCACCCCCATAGGGTTCGTGTGGTACTCAGAGTATGAGCCGTGGATCTTCTGCCAATGCATGATTGCGTAGTTGGGTTGCCGCATCCTCAGGCAGCACTGGGTTGATCATGCAATGACTGCTGAATTCAAATCCGGCGATTTGTGTCATCCGTGGGAAAATCTCGATTGCCCAGTGGTAGGCGTCTGCGGGATCGTTGCAGCCCGGTGGGCGTGTATGAAGGCAGAAGTTGTAAGCCGTATCGGGAAATAACTTTTCAATCCATGAAACAACACGTCTCACAAGACGTGAAACTGATTCGATGTCGGATTCTGCAAGATCCTCGTAGCAGGGCTGGTGTGCCAACGTCGTAATCCGAACCAGAAATGGGAGATTACTTGCGAAGGGACAAAAAGCGACTAGTGAGTCATCTCGCCAAATGATCCTTTCCTTCGCCTTCAATTCGGCGCGAACAAGGTCGCAGTGCAGGCAGCTTCCCTGCGTGAGGCGGTAATTTGACATTCGCTCTGCCGCGGTCGACACCATGGGTGGAATTCGATCCGTTGCGATTAGTTGGCTGTGTGAGTGTCGCAGAGACGCTCCAGCTTTGCTGCCTACATTCTTGAAGGTGCTGATGTAGGCGATGCCGGGTACATCACGCCAATGTCGCAGGCGATCTCGATACGCTTTGAAAACAAGTGCAGCCTCGGCGACATCGAGGTCAGTGACTGATTGGATATGGTTGCGAGATTCAATGATGACTTCGTGGCCACCTGCGATCGGGCGTCGTTGAAAAAGTGCCGACTCTGATGCGGAGGTCGCATGATTTCCTGATAATCGCTGTGGATCGGTGCAAGAGGTGCCGTCTGTTTCCCCAACGCTGGCAACTGCTGGGAATTTGTTGGGCACGACACGAACCGCCCATTCGTTTTTTACAGCAGTTTGTTGTCGCGACAGCTCGGTTGGTTGCTGACACTCGTTAGCGACAGATTCGTTGTTTTCCGAGTGGCCAATCCAGACCGCTGGTGGAGTTTTGGTCTCGTTACCGGGACAAAACGGGCACGCGACTTGGTGGCGAATGCGTTCGCGGGATTCCACAAATTCGTCGGGACGCTCTGAGCGGCGAGGAGCGAAAAGAGTCCAGTTACCTGTGACGGGATCAAAACGTGATTCACCGGCCCCTTGGGATGGAGTGCTGGCTGACGTTGGTTGTGCAGTGGGCTTTGCTGCCTCGATCATCGGTCACTCCGCAGATGCTGAGCAAACTACCTTATCGCTCAAACGTATGGCTCTTGATTCAGAGTCAAAATCCTACCCCATTTGTTCAAATCATCGCAGCGAGAATGAGGAATAGCAGAGCTTTTTACTGCTAGCGTCACTCAGTCCGCTTTGCGGCAGACTTAAGGGCTAAGGTTTTCGCATAGAGCGATTCGTATTCCATGGCACTTTTCTTCCACGACCAATCCTGAGTCATTCCTGTTTCGATTAATTTTGCCCATTGCTGTGGATCATGGTATCGGAGGTGCAGTGCTCGGCCGATCGCGTCATCAAGCCCTTGAGGTGAAATAGCGTGAAGGTGGAAGCCTGTAGCGGTTTTATCGGCGAGTGAAATCTCGTTGCAGTCGACTACAGTGTCGGCCAGGCCGCCTGTTGGAGTCACGACGGGAATGGTTCCGTAACGAATGCTGTAAAGTTGGTTCAAGCCGCACGGTTCGTAGTGGCTCGGCATCACGAAAATATCTGATCCGGCTTCGATGCGATGCGCTAGCATGTCACTGAATCCAACATGTAACGCAAAACGATCGGGGTGTTCGTCCTTCAAGGCCCGCAATTCCTGCTCGAATTGCGCATCGCCACTTCCCAAGACGATCCACTGGGTGGGACGATTCTCGCGAAGATGCCAACGTAGGACTGGAAGGATAAGGTCCCAGCCTTTTTGTTCGGCCAAACGACCAACCAAACCAATCATTGGCACTTCGTCGCTTTGCTCAAGTGCGAATTGTTGCTGCAAGGCTCGTTTGTTCGCTAGCTTTCCTTGCTGCCATGATTTCACGTCATAGTTGGCAGCCAATTTTGTGTCGGTTTTTGGATTCCAGACGGTTTGATCAATGCCATTTGTGATCCCAGAAATGCGATCAGAAACATTTTCAAGTACCGCTTCCAATCCACAGCCGTGCTCTTTCGTCCGAATCTCTTGGGAATACCTCGGGCTGACAGTTGTAATGGTGTCTGCTGCTGCGATTCCAGCTTTCAGGAAATTGACGTGGTCATAAAACTCAAACTCGTCGTGGTTGAAGTGTTGCCAATCAAGCCCCATCCACTCAAATTCTGATTTGGGAAAATTGCCTTGGTACGCTAGGTTGTGAATCGTCAGGAAGGTAGCGTGATCTTTCAACGTGGGCGAAAGATTTCGGTCCGCAGCCAGCATTGACGGTATTGGTCCGGTTTGCCAGTCATTGCAGTGCACGATGTCGAAGTTTGAACCAATTCTCTGCATTGCCTGTATGGCGGCGCGGCAGAAGAACGAAAATCTTTCGGCGTTGTCCGGATAGTCTCCTGTGGCGGTTCCATAAAGCGATTCGCGATCAAAATATTGAGGTTGGTCAATGAACCAGACCGGAACATCCTGTGCACTGGGAAGTCGTCCTCTCAGGAGTCGGCACCCCACGATTTTTCGAGGACTCATTGGGATCGCAAAACTGATGTCGGTCGGTTCGACGCCCGCATGACTTTGGTGGACGCTGCGAAAGGCGGGCATGATGATGGCCGTACGATGCCCAAGTCCTGCAACTCGTGAAGGAAGGGTGCCGCAGACATCCGCTAATCCACCCGTCTTTGCGAACGGCACGGCCTCGGTTGTGAGATAAACGATGTTCACTTCTGTTTCTCGTGTCTCTCGCGCCGCGAAGATCTAGTTTGGTGGGGATTTTCAGGTTGCAGCGGTTCTGCTGGTTACTAACTAAAATGCTCGCGTACGCTCAATTGCGTGATGTATGGCGGAAATGATGTACAGCGAAAATGATGTACGGCGAAAATGATGTTCAGTAAACTGGCTTAACGCGGAACTGGTTACTCATCGTCTCAGGAGTCAGCGATGTGAGCTGTGGGCAGCCGCCGCGGTGGTACCTGCCGATAAGTTTAGCCCTCACTGCAGTTTAATGCCGATAGCACAGTCCTCAAAGATGGGCTTTTACCTTGTGAGAGAGTCGCTGGGCTGCGAAACCGCCATGATTAGACGATCGTTTGAGGTGAACTGTCGCCCCCGCTCAGGATGAGGTCGGCGAAAGCTGGATCATGTCGTAGAATATGGGCTGATGGAAACGTACGTTGAAATATTCGTTTGATTGAAAAAGTTGTATGTCGATCGCGTTGGGCGAATTCTGGAAAGGGCTGGTTAAGTCGGGCATTGTTGATGCCTCGGGTTGCAAGCAGATTGCGGGTGACTTCGCCGATGCAAATGCAGGAACTCCACCAAGCGATAGCAGCGAACTGGCCAATTTCCTTCTGCTAAAGGGAACTTTGACTGATTTTCAGGCAGAGGCATTGCTGGCTGATCCACCGCGGGAAATCAGGTCCGGCAACTTTGTTGTGAGAGCGCAAGCAGGCCCCAAGCCCTTGCCACGATGGATTCCTGTTTCCCGTATCGATGATGGCCGCATTGGTGTTCTCTTTCGAGTCGCGGCAGATCAATTCATTGGTGGTCGTGACCAGTGGCTGCAGGCACATCAGGAAGTCGAAGCTGACGCACTGCAAACATTTGATGACGAGACTCAGCAAGCTTGGACACTGATTTTTTCGGAACTGCCTGAGGGGAAAGCACTATCCACTTATCTGACGGACGGGGCATGCTTCAGCCAGCGTCAGGTGTGTGAATACGGGATTGAGTTGGCGAACGCTTTGGTTGCCATGCATGAGCGGCCCTTGGTGCATGGAGCGATTAGGGCAGAGCAGGTTTGGTTAGGCCATGATGGCAATGTTCTGCTGTTGCGAGACCCCTCGGGTCCTCCTGCAGGTATGGAGGAAAACCAGTCCGGTTGGTTTGATGGTGATGAGGCAACAGCACTGTATGCTGCGCCAGAGTTCAATCACTCGGATCAGGAATGCAATGCAGCTACTGATATCTACGCACTCGGGTGTCTGTTGTTCCGACTGGCCACTGGAAGATTTCCCGTGGAGGGGGCGTCCAATGCTGAACTGATTCAAGCACAAGCTTCTGTAACACCACCTGAGTTAGTGGAAGCGGTTAAAAAGGGTGAANCTGGTGATCCGTTGTACCGGGTGCTAGCTTTTGCGATGGCCAAAAATCCCGCTTCTCGGTTCGCAGCGGCTGAGCAGTTGGCGAATGCTCTCNCAGCAATTCTGCCTTTGGTATCTTCCAAGANGCCAACCCAAGAAGAGGCTGGTAATGCGGAGACGACAGGTAGTGCACCTGAACAGAAAACGCAAGTTGCAAGCCTATCAAATGGCGGGGTGAAACAGGCGAATGCGACATCGGATACTCCTGCCATCAACGATGTTCCTGTTGTCAACGTCGCTCCAGAAGCGAAAGTTAAAATGGGAGATCGCAAAGCCGCTATCAACGAAGGCGTGACTGCGGCTCAAGCTGATGAAAGAGTGAAGCGAAGCTCCATTGGTCCTAGTGATCAAACCGCACCAGCCAAGGGTGGCTCTGAGCAATCACCTCGCAGTGTTTCCGGAAGTGCCAACGTCTCGGAAGAGCCCGCACTCCATCCTAAACCTGTCGTTGCGGGGCAAGCTTCTTCGGAACCTGTAGAGCCACCACCTGTTGGGGGTGAGNCAAGTGCTCCAAGACAGCGTTCTCGTCGGAAAAAGAAGTCAAAAGCACCATTGGTTCTTGGGGCCATGTGCGTCGCAATTCTGTTGTTGATGATTGGATTGTTGGTGCCAAGGAGTCCAGAAGACGAAACCGCTGATAAAGATCGAATNCGGCCGCCAGTACCGGCTGTGATTCCGCGCGTATCTAATCGTGAGAAGGATGAAAACAAGGATGCAAAGCAGAAAGGAACGCAGAAAAGAACGTCGAAGCCGGATAACGCAGCTACTGGATATCAACTGGTAGATGACGAGCGTTTGCTTTATGTGCCACCCTACGCAGCGGGCACGGAAAAAGCATCCTTGGAATACCTGCCACCCGGGCCAGCGATGGTGGCATCATTGCGGATCGCATCCATTGTCGAAAGTAATATTGGTGATCAAGTCATCGAGGTGTTTTCGCCAGATTTGGATGCGCTGATTTCCAGTATCGCGGAACGTGCGGCGGTGCCTGTGGAGTCGATTCATACGTGTAGCATGGCGTTGCACCCAGGCAAAGAAGGCTGGCCAGAAGTATCGCTGGCGATTCAGCTGAAAGATCCTGTACCAGCAAAAGATCTGATCGAGAAGTGGGATGTGGCAGCATCACGCACCGCGGATGGCGTCACCATCTATGCAGGTGACTCACCTGGATCAGACGCCTATTATTTTGTAGGAAAAGGAGACGATCCTGTCAGTCGCTTTGCCATTGGATCGGTTGCGAAAATNAGTGAGGTCGCTGAAACGGAAGGATCATCCGTGCTTCTCCCGAGGAACTCACAGATGCTATGGAACGCCACGAGTAACGAGTCNGACATCGTTNTTCTTTTTGCCAGTCCCAACTTTCTGTTCGCAGATGGTCGAGAACTGCTTTCTAATTCNTTGCCAGCGTTCGTTGCTCCGTTGAAGTCAGCATTGCAACCGGACGTCTCGGCGATGTTAGTGACAGTGGATTTTGGGGCCGAGCAAATGTTTATCGAGACACGGTTGGCGCCGAGTGGTGGTTCGAGTCCTCCCGCACTCGTCAGAATGCTTCAGGAAAAGATTGGTGGCTGGCCTAGGTGGGCAGACGATTTTATTATCAACTCGGTGCCTGATGCTTCATGGCGNCTGCTCGCGAATCGATTACGACCNATGGTCAATTTTGTCGCTGAGCAGGTGCGGTTTGGCGTATCGGAGGAGATGGCGATCGCTAATGCGTATCTGCCAGCCCAAGCCGTTCCACAGGTGATGCTAGCCACTGTCTTGGCGCTGAATACACCTGAGGGCAGTTCTGCGGCAACGGGAGCACCAGCCCCGAAAAANTCGCTATCCATCGAAGAACTCTTGAATCGTAAAATGTCTGTTACCTTTGAACAGGAATCACTTGAATTTGCGATCNACAATATCGTGACGGCGTTTGAACGGGACTTGCCCAGTGAATCCAAACTACCGAATATTCGAATTATTGGTGGAGACTTGCAGTTGATGGGAATTACCCAGAATCAGCAAGTCCGAAACTTCAAACAGGCAAATGTTCCGCTGCGGCAGGTGCTTACTGAATTGCTGAGACTTGCGAATCCCGATAAGACCGCGACTGGGCCCAAGGATGCAAAGCAGGCACTGATCTGGGTGGTGGAGGATGATGTCACAAAGCCGGGAACGAAAGAGATACTTATCACTACTCGTAATTCGGCGAAGGACAAGTACGAAGTGCCCCCCGAGTTCAAACTCGACTGAGGTATGTTCGCCCGCTGCGTCAGGAAAAATCTCTCTCGCCAATCAGCGGTGTGGATTAAACTTTCACCACTGCGAACGTGCAAAGCGATTTGACGTTTACGCTGTCAAAATCACCGAGAACGCAGGGATTTGGTGGTAGCAATTCCCAATCCCCCAATGTGGTAATCTGCATCTTGGGTGCTGCTTCAATCAGTTCAGGCGTGTTATCAGATCAATGCACAGCTTTGACTTCAGCCCAATTAGCATCGCGACCCTGACGCCGCGCTCGCACCTTGGCCTCGACTTGTATTAAGTCGAAGTCGAGACAGACAACACACTTTAACGAGGTGGTGACCGCCCTCTCACCGTAGATGATCTGGAGCGGTTACGGGTGCGTGGTGGGGTAATTATTCATTTCCCGCAAGGCGCAGGCTTCCCACAAAGACTATTTGTGTGTGATTGCCACTGCGAGCGATAAGGAGAATGTCTCCCCGGTCGTGCATACCGAGGCTGTAACTGAGGTTGTTCGCCAAATACTTCAAGAGGCATTTTCTGAAGACAACACTGATCAGACCGTAGACGCAGCAAGCCCGTTACGCACACGCACTGCGGATGTTTTGACCAACGATCAGTTCGCAGTAAAAGACGTGCTCAAAGTGCTGCATCATGACTATGCAACGCTCACTCACTCAGCCAACGTTGCATTTTACTGTGGGATACTCGCAAACGAGTTGGGTTATTCCAACGAGATCGTACAAGATATCACTGCCGGTGGCTTACTTCACGATTGAGGCAAGTTGGAAATCCATGCTGAAAGCTTGCATAAGCCAGGAAGACAGAGTTGGAGTCGAGAGAGTCGAATGCACCCGATTATGGGTTTAAAAAGTTGCGCACCGCGGGGATCTTGTCGAAAGCCAACTCATGGTGAAGTATCAGCATCATGAATGACTAGATGAGAAAGGTTACCCCGTTGGGTGTATCGAAGATGACATTCATCCATGGGCGAAGTTATGCTCTGTGGAGGATGTCTGGGAAGCATTAACAAGCAACAGAGCCTATAGAAAAGATATGCTTCGAAGAATACTTTGCACATCATGGAACGAGAGATTGGTAGCGTGTTCGATCCTGACTTAGCAAATGTGGGCTGTCGTTTATCGAACAAAATTAGCGGATTTGATTCATTCGCTGGACTGGAGGATCGAGATCCAAGTTGAATGGACTGATTACTTTGAAGACACCAGAAGGTCAGCATCCGTTTCGGGTGATCAACGGCATAATCAAAGACTGAAAATCCGCACTTGTGGAATTTTGTGGTTTGAAAAGGCCATTCCATTCAGGTCCCACAAGAAAAGCTCTATGGGCATCTATACGCGAGACTTCTCTCGTTAGCGGACAGGTTTTCTTTCACCCTGCGAAAAATTATCNNNAAGAGCAAGTGCGGATCGTGCTGCCAACGTTCTGGANACAGTTCCGAGTCGCTCGTGCACGGCGAGTNAANGCTAAGTGCTATGAAATTGGAACCGTTCTGTCACGACAGCACGAGCCAGATTCTGACGCGTTCGTTTCAGTTCCTCATTCTGTGGGTCTTTGATGTAGCCGATTCATAGAGTCAGGAATTCACTTGGCTTTTAATTGCATGACCCGAATTGGGTGAGCAGGATCGTCGTCCAGTACGACTTTGTGTTCGTGATAAGACCATCCGTTCTCTTGGATCCAATCGCGGAACTCGTTGGCAATGATCCGGTACGGATCGCTTAGTAAAACCTGCCCACCTTCAGCCAGATGTTCTCGCAGGCAATGATTCAATTCGGGCCAAAGTGTGCGCAGATAGGTGATGTCGCTTCCGAGGATAAGTGGGAAGCCCGGGCCTTCAATGCGATCAATCCCAAATCTCAGTTGCCGTACCTGACAGCGATCTCTTAGCTCCCATGTGCTCATTTTCACCAGTAGCAACGGATCAGTCACTCCATCGGTGAGAACCACCTGTGATCCACGGCATGCTGCGGCGAACCCCGCATGTCCAGTTCCGCAACCAAGTTCAAGCACGCGCAGGCCGCATAGCGAGAGGCCACTGAGCGAAAGGTCGTACAGAAAATGATCAAGTCCTGATGCGGCACGCCACGTGGTTGCCCAAAAAGGATCAATCACGCCCTCCTCACCCGCATCCTGCCGCTCACAAGCATCGATAAGCATGCCTTCTGGGTCAGAAGCAACTGCCAANTTTCGAATTTCACCTGCGATTGACGTTTCTNCCCAGTGCCATTGGAANCGGTCAGAAGCCTGAGTCGCGAGTGATTCAGGNGATTCGTCGATTGGCTTTTCAGTGTGGGGANTCCGTGCCTGNATGATTTGTNCTGTTCATGGTGATNCTACTCACTCAGCCATTGAGCGACGTCGGCGGCAAAGTACGTGAGGATACCATCAGCACCTGCTCGCTTAAAAGCGAGCAGGCTCTCAAGAACAGTTTCGCGACGATTGAGCCACCCATTTTCCGCTGCTGCTGAGAGCATCGCGTATTCACCACTGACTTGGTAAGCAAAGGTGGGAACAGCGAACGTTTCCTTCACACGTTGCACAATATCGAGATANGGCATGCCCGGTTTGACCATCACGCTGTCGGCACCTTCTTGTAAATCAAGAGCTACTTCATGTAACGCTTCATTCGTCTGAGAGGGGGCTTGCTGGTAAGTTTTTTTACTTGCGCCTCCGAGGTTGCCAGAGGAACCCACTGCATCACGAAAGGGACCGTAAAAAGAGCTCGCGTATTTGGCAGCGTAAGACATGATCTGAACGTTCGAGAAATTCTGTTCATCCAGAGCAGTCCGGATTGCAGCAACTCGACCATCCATCATGTCGCTTGGAGCAATGATGTCACAGCCGGCTTCAGCTTGAACCAGTGACTGTTGGCACAGNACTGCGAGTGTTTCGTCATTAGCAACATCGCCATCGCGAACTAGACCATCCTGTCCATGGCTGCTGTAAGGATCGAGCGCGACGTCACAAATGATCCCAATTTGATCTCCCACTTCCTGTTTGACGCGGCGAACCGTACGACAAACAAGATTGTCAGGGTTGGTGGCTTCGACCGCATCTTCGGTTTTTAGCGAGGGGGCGGTGGCAGGAAAGATTGCAAGTGCTGGCAACCCAAGTTCACATGCCCGAATCGCCTCGCGGGATATTTCATCTTCACCAAGTCGGTCAACGCCAGGGAGACTCTCGACTGCTTGCCGACCTTTGCCGTCGAAAACGAACAAAGGCCAGATCAGGTCATTCGTGCTCAGTGTCGTTTCTGTGACTAGTCGCCGCGACCAGTCATGACGACGTACTCGCCGCATTCGAGTTGCAGGAAATGATCCGCGTAAAAACTCTGACATTCTTTGCTCCTTTGGGACGCCCTATATTAGAAGGCGAACGGTACTTTTAGAACCGCTGGACGAGCAGAATTGCTAGATCAAAGCATTCAGCAATATTCCTGAATCACGGAGATTGAACGGAGACTCAGGTCAGCACAACCAGATGAAAATGCTAGAATTGCGGTTTTCGACCATCGATCGTGATGTTTTTGATTTCAGTTGCCATTCATCCAACCACCTCCCGCAGCGAAACATGACACAGTTATCCTCCATTCGCCTCGTGCTTCTCTCACTTCTGGCTGTGTCTTCTGTGCAGTTCGCGCCATTGTGGGCCCAACAGGCCGACAAAATTTCGGTGTTGCTGATCGATGGGCAGAATAATCACAATTGGAAAGCAACAAGTCCTCTGATCCAGCAGGTATTGGAGGGCTGCGGCAGGTTCGATGTCGATGTTGCTACCGCACCAGGGGCCGGGGAAAGCTTGGACTCATTCTCCCCTGAGTTCTCAAAATATGATTTGATCGTTTCNAATTACAACGGTCAGTTGTGGAGTGAGCCAACTCAAAGANCTTTTGAAGCATTTGTAGCAGGGGGAGGTGGCTTTGTCAGTGTTCATGCAGCGGACAACTCGTTCCCTCAATGGGATGCCTACAACAGAATGATAGGACTTGGGGGATGGGGGGGACGTTCTGAAAAAGATGGGCCTTACGTGCGCTGGAAAGAAGACCAAAAACGGTTCACTCGTGATCTCAGTCCCGGCCGAGGTGGCACTCACGGCAAACGTGTTCCCTTTCTGGTGATCGTTCGAGATTCTGAGCACCCAATCACCGCAGGGTTACCGAGCACGTTCATGCAAGCAGCAGATGAGCTGTATGGGAAATTGCGTGGTCCGGCTGAAAATATGCATGTGCTGGCGACTGGATTCAGTGCGCCCGCAACCGGAGGCACTGGGGAGCATGAACCACTCCTGATGACAGTGCAGTTCGGTGAAGGACGGGTTTTTCATACTACTCTTGGTCATGATGATAATGCCATGAAAGGAATGGCGTTTCAAATTTCTTTGCAGCGTGGAGCAGAATGGGCAGCTACGGGTTCCGTAAAGCAGCCAGCTGTAAATGGGACCAAGCTGACCAGCGATGTACCGGCTATGCGAGATCCAGCTGATGTGGGANNCGATGAATTTGCGGCAATACCTGACGTTACCTCCAAAGGATGGATCGCGTTATTCAATGGAAAAGATCTNAGTGGGTGGTCGCAGAAAAATGGTACGGCNACCTACCGGATTGAGAACGGAACGATTGTTGGGAAAACTGCTCAAGGTAGCCCNAATTCGTTCATGTGCACGACTCGCGACTACGCGAATTTTGAATTGACGTTTGAAGTGAATGATGATGTAGGGTTGAACAGTGGTGTTCAGATTCGATCACTTAGTAAAGCTGATTTCAACAATGGTCGTGTGCATGGCCCGCAGGTAGAGATTGAAAGTGCACCGGGAGAAAGTGGCTACATCTACAGTGAAGGCACAGGGCGGGGCTGGATTACAAAACAACAGCCAGTCAAAGACGCTTACCAAAATGGGAAATGGAATCGGTTTGTGGTGCGAGCTAATGGTGATCGTATTCAAACGTGGGTCAATGGTGTTGCGATTGCTGATGTCGTTGATACTGAGTCAAGTAAGAAGGGATTCATCGGGCTACAGGTCCATGGCATTAAACGCGATACTGGGCCGTTCGAAGTCCGTTGGCGTGATATTCGTGTGCGTGAATTGAAGTGATATGCCGGCTTGCAATGTTCGATATTGGATACCTTCGGTGAAAATCGATGTTCACTGATGCAGCGATGTTTCGTGTCTCCGCTTTGCCGTCACGAATAGAAGCTAGACATTTTGTCAGCCTCGGCTGAAACCCAAGGCTGATGTCTCGTGAAAGTCTGGGTTCACACTGCTTCGTTTAGGTAAACAGAGACGACTGTCGGGTTGGGACCAGTTCTGCCTTTCATTGCAGTGATTGCTTTGATTCGGCCTCGTGTGACGACATTCATGCATCAGAGCCCTTAATCCATGAGCCTTGGAGGGTGAACGGTCGATTCTGAGTAAGCAGGGGGCCGCGGCATGGATGCAGTGGAAGTGACCCCATATCAGTGCGACGACTCTCACGGATGAGTGCTAGAGCATGAGTGGATCCAGAAAAGCCCTTGTTGCAGCGATTTTAGCCTGTTGCACACACGCAGTCGCCACTGAGCCTGTTTCCCCGCCACCTCTTGGCAGCCTGCTGAGGAGTGGTTGGGGGGTGCCCGCCGCAGCCGCAGGGTCGATTGCTGTGAAGGATAAAGGGGGCGCTGTTCCTGCTTCGCCCGATGCTGCACCCGCAGTGAACGGGCCCATTGTTCAAGGACCTGTGGTGCAGGCTCCCGTCCTGCCGGTAGGGGAAACGGTTACTTCGTCAGCACTAAACGTTGGACAAGAAGAAGCGCCGGTGGCGTGTCAGGCTGACGGTCTTCCTACGAAAGTAGATTTTGAAACTCTGCAAATTGATCGTGCTCCATCGGTGCCACGACTGCAGCCAAGGCGCTCGCTCGCTCAGAGCGACGTTGACGAGAAATTCAGAATTGATAACCAAGCAACGGTGATCGCTGCAGCGCCAATCACTGAAGTGGAGCTGCCGTTCACGATGTTACTGGAATCGCAGCAGGCTGAGCTTCCCGAGGCAGCTGAAATCTGTGATTTAGTCGACGTGGCCACAGCAGGAACCTCATCGAATCTGCTGAATGGTCAGCAACCTTTAGAAGCTGCTCCCGCGTGGCCAGTCGGTCAAGCAGATTCGGGTACTGCTGATCAGCTCCCTGATTTGTTTGCGGTGGCATTACTTTTTCAGAAGCTGGAGGGTGCTTACGACAAAGAAGTCATCGAATTGCGGCAGTTGTCTCGAGGTACGGAAGATGAGGTCAGCGACGGTGTGGTCCTGCTCGCTGAGAGGGAAAATCAGAAGCATGCTGTACCCGCTGAGGCGGCAGCTGCCCTAGACAAATCATGGGGACTGATTGAAAGTACGAATGCTGAGGCAGTGGATCGGCTTCGTAGAGCTGCAGAGTTGTGGGAATTGACTAGGCTGAGTCTACGGCAGGCAAGGCAAGCTGCAGTGGATGGCGAAGTCACTGCGTTAAAAACCTTGTCGATGGAATCATTTCGATTGTGTGTATTTGCACTCGACGCAGCTGAGGAAACAGATTCCAGTGCAGTGTCGTTTATGAAGGCGTTAGATGCAATTCGTGAGTCCAACGATTTTTGTCTTGCGGGAGAAGGTCTTAATAGCAGCGTGCAGCAGATAATCTTCGAGCACAAGACAGATGTATTAAAGAAACAGGAATGTCGAGTCATGTCCAGGCATGAAGCTGCGTACTGCTACATGACATTCGCCCGGCGGTCATTGGTCAAGGCTTCGAAGGGAATTCCTGAAGCAAGCGAGGCCTTGATGTTGCTTGGTGCAGCGGAGTCAATGTGTGTTGATGGGAATCCATCTCATAGGAATGCAATCGCTGTAATGTTGCAGCGTGCAGCGATTGAGATTTGCCCTGCTGACCACGAGCCACATTTGGCATTAGGCATTACACTGTCAAATCAGGGCCTAGGGGACCAAGCGCGTTTGTCGTTGCAACGGAGTGTTGAACTCAGGCCGACTTCGCGGGCGTATCAGGAGCTAATTAAACTCGCGAGGCAGTCGGGAGATGAAGCGATTTTGGAAGACTTGCACGTCAAGTTACAGGAGCTTGCTCCTAATGCAGGGGCAATGGTCATTACCCTGA